>CALISX010000041.1 GCA_938041725.1 uncultured Lachnoanaerobaculum sp. | reverse complement strand
AAATCTCTTGAATCCGGTCAAATCCCCTGACCCAGATAAAATCCCGATGCAAACCATGACTTCCCCAGGCAAATCCCTGTTCCTGAAGGATATGAATCACCGCTTCCCTGGTGGTTTTTGCGGTATTGATCCGCAGCCACAATGGCTGGGGCTCTAAGAAAAAGGCCAAAGTGCTTTCTAAATACTCTTCGGGAATATCCCTTTGAATGGATTTCAGCATCCATTCCGGACAGGAATATTTTTCAGAAAGCCCGGGAAAAACAATTCTCTCCCTTTCTGCCATCACCCGGCGCAAAAGGGCGTTGACAAAACCGGAAAGGCCTCCCAGTCCTCTTTTTTTCACCAGCTTTACCGACTCATTTACCAGTGCAAAGCCCGGCACCCTTTCCATATATAAAATCTGATACACTCCGGTTTCCAATACGGTTATAATCAGAGGCCGCAGTTTTTTTAAAGGGGTTTTGCTGTAAAGGCCAATCACATAATCCAGCTGAAGCCGGTATTCCAAAACCCCATGCACCAGCCTGGAAAAAAAACTCCGGTCCGCCTTTGATAAATAGGCATGCTTTTGGAGGGCCTGGTCCATCACCTCATGGGAAAATGCCCCCTCCCGGATCTGCAGCAGGGCCTCCACCGCCAAATGACGGATATTCACCTGAGCCATCCTTAATGTCTTCTCCTGCCATTTGCTAAAATCATCAGCCGCAAAAGCTGCAAAACGCCTGTGGCTGCGGCTGCCACATAGGTCATGGCTGCAGCCCGCAGCACCCTTTTTGCCCTCTTTTGCTCATCCGGCAGCAAAAGGCTGTTTTGCTCCAGCTGCACCAAAGCTCTCCTGGAGGCATTCAGTTCCACAGGCAGGGTGATGATTTGAAACAGCACCGCCAGTAAAAAAAGACTGATGCCGATTTGCATTAAAATCGCTGAAAAAGAGAACCTGCTTAAAAGCAGGCCTGCCACGATCACAGGCCAGGCCAGGCTGCTGCCCAGGTTTGCCAGAGGCACAAAGGCGGAGCGCAGCCGCAAAGGCAGATATCCCTTATCATCCTGTATGGCATGGCCGCATTCATGGGCAGCCACTCCCAAAGCCGCAATGGAGGTGGATTCAAACACCCCCTGGCTTAAACTCAGGGTTTTGTTTCTGGGATTGTAATGGTCCGTCAGATTGCCTGCAATGGGTACCACATCCACATCCAGAATGCCGTTAAAACGTAAAATCCTTCTGGCTGCCTCTGCCCCGGTCAGTCCAGACACACTGGCCACTCTGGAATATTTGGCCATGGTACTTTTTAAATAACCGCTGGCAAGCAAGGTCAAACCAATGCCAATTAAAACCAAAAGATAGGTCCAGTCAAATCCATATCGATACATATACATGCTGCTCCTCCTTCCTCCAGGAAAATCCCGGGTGCTTTGCGTTTTTCTCTAACACAACAATAGTACACTCCAGACTTTTTATCGCTTACGATAGTTCCATCCCCGCTGCTCCATGTCTGCCGGACAAAAAATCCCTGGCAGACATGGCCTTCTTGCCCTGGGGCTGCAGCTCCAAAAGCTCCAGCAGTCCCCCCTGGCAAACCACAAACAACCGGCCCGAGGCCGTTACCAGCTTTCCAAAGGATGCCTCCCCAGACAGCTCCCTTTCCAATACCTCCCCGGGATCCGGCACCAGTCCTGCTTTTTTAATCTTCAATATCTTTCCCTGCAGATGGGAAAAGGTCCCCGGCCAGGGACTCAGCCCCCGCACCTGGCGCTCCAAAACCTCTGGATTTTTTGAAAAATCCAAAGCTCCCATGGACTTGGTCATCATGGAGGCATAGTCCGTGGTCATCTCCCCCTGCTTTTGGGGTTTTATTTCAAAAAGATGGGCCAGGGTATCCACAATGGCCTCTCCCCCCAGCTTCGCCAGCTTCTCAAATAAAGACCCTCCTGTTTCACCCTTTGCAATGGGGATTTCATACTGTCTTAATATATCCCCTGTATCCAGCCCCTCATCCATGTGCATGGTGGTGATGCCGGTTTTTTCCTCTCCGGAAAGAATGGCCCACTGAATGGGAGCCGCCCCCCGGTAAGCCGGAAGCAAAGAAGCATGGATATTGATGCATCCATACCTTGGAATCTCCAGTATTTCCCTTGGCAGAATCTTCCCATAGGCCACCACCACAAAAACATCCGCTTCCTGATTTTTCAGGGTCTCAAGCAGCGCCGGATCCTTCATACGGGAAGGAGTAAGCACCGGAATCTGAAGACCCTCGGCCAGTTCCTTCACCGGGGTGGGACGAAACACCCCCCGATCCCTTTTTTTATCCTCCTTGGTAAGAACCAGACAAAGTTCATGGCCTGCCTGTACCAAAGCCCTTAAGGGTTCCAGGGCAAAATCCGGGGTTCCCATAAATACAATTTTCATGACCGGGGCTCCTTCTGGGATGTTTGGCTTCCCTCAGAGTCTTCCACCTCCTCCGGCGCCTCTTCCTGCTGTTCCAGTTCGCTGGCATCCATCAGCTCCCCTTCCACCAGATCCACATACAGCTCCCCGTCTAAATGGGCGCATTCATGACAAATGGCCCTGGCCATCAGCCCCTCTCCCTCCAGGGTAAAGGCCTCCATATTCCGGTCAAAGGCCTCCACCGCCACATGGTTGGGACGGCGCACCACTCCGATTTTACCAGGCACGCTGAGACAGCCCTCATAGCCTAACTGCTCCCCCTCTGCCAGGGTGATTTTCGGGTTGATCAGCACATGCACCTGCCCCTCCTCCACTTCAATCACAATAATCCGTTTCAGTACCCCTACCTGGGGGGCTGCCAGGCCCACCCCCCCGGCCTCCCGCATGGTGTCTACCATATCCTCAATAAGGGTCTGCATTCTTTCGTTTAAAACCTTTACTTCCTTACACCTTTTGTTTAATATTTCATCACCCATTACACGAATCTGTCTGATTGCCATACCGCTCCTTACGAAAAATCATATACCGCCTGTACCTTTGGGTGGCGGTTTTCCAATATCCTGTCAATCCACTCTTTTATGCCTAGCAGTATATCATATTTGCTGTTTTTAATATATAAAAGTTTTCTGTAGTAATCATTCACCCGATACACCCCGGGAATCACCGGCTCCCCGGTTCGGATGCCCATTTCCCTTCTCAAAACCTCCAGGGCCTCTCCGATGCCCCGGTTTAGCGCTTCCTCCTCCCGGGCGGAGAACTGCACCGTCATCATATGCACATAGGGGGGGTAGGCGGCAATTTTTCGAAAGGCCATTTCATAGGAAATATATTCCTGATAGTCCTGGCGGGCTGCAGCCCGGATGGCATAGTGATTGGGAGAATAGGTTTGAATCAAAGCCTCCCCGGGCAGATCCCTGCGCCCGGCCCGGCCTGCGGCCTGGGTAATCAGCTCAAAGGTGCGCTGGGCTGCCGTATAGCTGCCCACATACAGAGAAGTATCCGCCGCCATAATCCCCACCAAAGTGACCCTCTCAAAATCATGTCCCTTTACAATCATTTGGGTGCCGATTAAAATATCCCCCTCCCCCTTGGAAAAGGCGGATAAAATCCCTGCCGCCCCCTCTTTTTTTGCACTGCTGTCTGTATCCAGGCGAAGCACCCTGGCAGTTGGAAAGGCCTTTTGGGTCAGAACCTCCAGTTTTTGGGTGCCCACTCCAAAGCCTGCGATATACTGGGAGCCGCAAGATGGACATAACTTTGGCAAATCCCTGGAAAAACCGCAGTAATGGCAAATCAGCCTTTGGTTGTTGTGAAGACGCAGGGCCACATCACAGTGGCGGCATTTGATCACCTCTCCGCAGCTGCGGCAGGAAACAAAGGTGGAATACCCCCTCCGGTTCATAAAAAGCATAACCTGTTCCCGGTTTTTGAGCCGTTCTCCTATCTTCTCCTCCAATGCCCTGGAAAAGATGCTGCGGTTTCCCTCTCGAAGCTCCTGACGCATATCCACCACCTGCACCCGGGCCATCCCCGCCCCGGGCACTGCCCGCCGGGGCAAAGAAAAACAGCGGATCTTTCCCGCCTGCACCCGGGCATAGGTTTCCGGGCTGGGGGTGGCAGAGGCCAGCACCAAAGAGGCTCCGGTGATCCTTGCCAGCTCCCTGGCGGCATCCCCCGTATGAAACCGGGGAATATTTTCGTTTTTATAGGCGGAATCATGCTCCTCATCTATGACAATAAGCCCCAGGGCATCCACTGGGGCAAACAGGGCAGAACGGGGACCGATCATCACATCCGCCTCATGGTTTTTGATTTTTTCAAACTGGGCAAAACGCTCTCCCCCGGAAAGCTTGGAGTGAATCAAAGCCACCCGGCTGCCAAAAAAGGATACGGCCCGCTGGAGGCTTTGGTAGGTGAGGGAAATCTCTGGAATCAGATAAATCACCTGCCTGCCTGCAGCAATCACATGCTCCATCATCTTCAAAAATACCAGGGTTTTCCCGCTGCCGGTAACCCCATGAAGCAGATATTCCCCCGGCCCGTCCTCATATTCCTTACAAAACTGTTCCAATACTGCTGCCTGATCCTTTGTAAGGATCTTTTCTTCTTTTTTGGCCCCCTGGAGCAGGGGAAGAAGGGGATCCCCTTCCAGACTCTGCCGGGATATATACCCCTCCTCCTTGAGCCTTTCCACCACCAAACCGGAAACCTTTGTTTTTTTACACAGAAGACTTTGCTTCATGGTATGCCCCGGCTGGCTGGCCAGCTCTCTGATTACCCTGGCCCAGGCGGTTTTTCTCTCCCCCTCCAGTCTCTCAGCCAGGGCCTCCTCCCGGGTCTTTAGAGTAATCAAGGAATCCCTATGAACCTTTACCCTGTTTTTAACCGGCATCACCGTCATCAAGGCCCGGTTCCAGGTGCAGCCGAAGCGCTTTTTCATCCAAATGGCCATTCGAATGGTATTTTCCCTGGGACTGATGCTGAAGGGAGCCAGTTCCAAAATATCCTTAATCTGCTCCGGCAAAAGCTCTGTATCCCCTTCCAAAGAAAGCACGTATCCGGTTCGAATCTGCACCCCGAATTCCACCTTTACCGCCGAACCAATCACAATCCTGCCCAAAAGCTCCTCCGGGATCCGATAGGTAAAGGGCCGGTCCACATTTTGATGGGAAATATCCAGTATAACCGAAACAAACCTTTCCATTACTCTCCCACAAAGCGATCCACCACCTGGGTAAGGCCCATACTGTTGGATGCCTTAAATAAAATCACATCCCCTGGCTTTTGATATTTCTGTAAAAACGCAGCCAGTTTTTCCGAATCCATAAAGGCCTTTCCCTTCCCTGGAGGCAAACAGTGCAGCAGCTCTGCCCCCAGCTTTCCCAGGGTTATTACATAATCAATGGGAAGACCCTTAATATAGCTTCCCATGGCCCGATGAATTTTGATCTCTCCCCTGCCCAGCTCCTTCATATCCCCCAGTACCGCAATTTTTCGATTTCCCTGGGGCATATCTGTGAGAATCTGCAAAGCAGCCCGCATGGAATCCGGACTGGCATTATAGGTATCATCAATCACCGTCACCTTCCCTGTACAGCGGATTTGCTGTCTATGGGGAAAACCTTTGAATTCTTCCAGGGATTTGGCTGCCCTTTGCAAATCCACTCCATAATGCCAGGCTACTGCCAAAGCCGCCAGGGCATTAGAGATCTGGTGAATGCCGCAGACCCCAAGCTTTACCCGAAGGCTTTCCCCCCGGATATGGGCTGTAAACACCGGCAGACCCTCCTGAATATCAATCTCTGCGGCATAACAGGTACAGTTTTCCCCCTGGCAGTTAAAATACTCCTTTTGAATCTCCTCATAGGCATGGCTTTCCCTTAAAATGGGATCCTCCCCGTTTAAAAGCAGAATTCCCCCCGGGGCCATATGATCCTGGATATGGAATTTTTGGTCCCGGATATTTTCCTTGGTAATCAGCTGCTTTAAATGGGCCTCCCCGATATTGGTCACCACCGCCAGATCCGGCTGCACCATTTTGGAAAGCCGGGTCATTTCTCCAAACTCACTGATGCCCATTTCAATGATCCCAATGTCCTCCTGTGCAATGCTGCTTAAGGTCAGGGGAACCCCCACCTGGGAATTAAAATTGGCCGGTGTTTTAAAAACCTCTTTTTCTGCCCCCAGGGCCGCCGCCACCATTTCCCGGGTGGTGGTCTTTCCCACACTTCCGGTGATGCCAATCAGGGGGATCCCAAGGCCTTCTCGAATGGCTTTTGCCAGTTTTTGCATGGCCTCCAGGGTATCCTCCACAAAAATAATCTGAAAATCCGGCGCTTGAAAACAGGCCCTGCGGGCACTGAGGGCAAAACGCCCCCCTGCCTCATATACCTGCTGAAAAAAATCATGTCCATCCCTTTTTTCCCCTGCCAGGGGCACAAACAAGGTGTTTTTATTAATCTGTCTGGAATCCACGGACAGATTATTACAGGCCCTTTTTTCCTTCAAAGAGCCTGAAATCAGTTCTCCCCCGGTGATTTCCACCAGTTCCTTTACCAAAAAGTCCCTCATACATCCTCTTTGCTTTCCTTCAGGGCCTCCAAAATCACCTCCCGATCCAGAAAATGATGCCTGACCCCGTTGATTTCCTGGTAATCCTCATGCCCCTTTCCAATAACGGCAATCAGATCCCCCTCCCTTGCCTGCTGCACCGCATAAAATATGGCCTCCCGTCTGTCAGGAATGGTGATGTAGTCCCCCCCTGTGGGGGCCAGCCGGGACACAATATCTGCTATAATATCCTGGGTTTTTTCAAAGCGGGAATTATCCGCCGTTACGATGGAAAAATCCGCCAGCTTGCCGCAGATTTCCCCCATGGAATACCGCCTGTCCTTGGAACGGTTTCCCCCGCAGCCAAACACCACCACCAGTCTTTTGGGATGATAGGCCCGCAGCGTTTCGA
>CALISX010000040.1 GCA_938041725.1 uncultured Lachnoanaerobaculum sp. | reverse complement strand
TGAGAACCTCTTATCAGGAACCGGTATATACCTATGAAACCAATGTTATGGGTACGGTACATATTTTAGAAAGTGTCCGCCTTTGTCCCAGTGTGAAAAGCTTTTTAAATGTCACCACAGACAAGGTATATGACAATAAGGAAGTAGATCGGGGGTATGTGGAAGAGGACATACTGGACGGATATGATCCCTATTCCAATTCCAAGTCCTGCTCGGAGCTGGTAACCCATAGCTACAAAAAAAGCTTTTTTGAGAATTTGCCGGTTTCCACCGCCAGAGCCGGGAATGTGATCGGGGGAGGGGATTATGCCTTAGACCGGATCATTCCGGACTGTGTTCGGGCTGCGGTGAAAGGGGAGCATGTCATTTTACGCAATCCCCAGGCAATCCGTCCCTTTCAGCATGTGCTGGAACCTCTGTATATTTATTTGCAGATTGTGAAAAGGCAGTTTGAGAATCGGAAGCAATACGAAGGATACTTTAACGTGGGTCCGGATGATGCAGATTGTGTCAATACGCAGACCTTGGTGGGGTATTTTAAAGAGGCCTGGGGAGAGGGATTTGATTTTCAGATACAGTCAGACGGAGGTCCCCATGAGGCGGGCTTTTTAAAGCTAAATTGCAGCAAATTAAAGAGGGTGTATGACTGGAAACCTAAGTGGCATGTGGCCCAGGCTGTAAAAAAAAGTGTAGAGTGGTACAAAGCCCGCCGAGAGGGGCAGGATATGCTGGAAGTGACAAAAACGCAGATTTTGGATTTTTTTAATGTGTGAGATGGAGAGGAAGTAGATATGTTTGAAAATAGGACCGAGCAGCAGGCCAGGCAGGAGATTTTGGAAATGGTGAAGGAATACCACGACCATTACCATAATCAAAAAAAAGAATTTCATCCCGGGGACAGGATCAGCTATGCTTCCCGGGTCTATGATCATGAGGAAATGATGAACCTGGTGGATGCTTCCCTGGAGTTTTGGCTTACGGCCGGCCGTTATTTTGATCAGTTTGAAGCAGAATTTGCCAAACAGTTTGGAACCCAATATGTATCCTTGGTAAATTCCGGCTCCAGTGCCAATTTACTGGCTTTCATGGCCCTGACCTCTCCCCTTTTAGAGGAGCGGAGGATTCTACCCGGGGATGAGGTGATCACGG
Organism: uncultured Lachnoanaerobaculum sp.; assembly: GCA_938041725.1. Classification (GTDB taxonomy): domain Bacteria; phylum Bacillota; class Clostridia; order Lachnospirales; family Lachnospiraceae; genus Lachnoanaerobaculum. The sequence goes on along the minus strand of CALISX010000040.1, from coordinate 7,741 downwards.
TAGCCTGTGGATTTCCCACCACTGTAACCCCTATTATTAATTACGGGGCTATTCCGGTTTTTGTGGATGTGACAATTCCGGAATACAATATTGATGTAACCAAGCTGGAGGCAGCTCTTTCAGAAAAAACCAAGGCGGTGATGGTGGCCCATACTTTGGGGAATCCCTTTGATCTCCAGGCGGTTCGGGATTTTTGCAAAAAACATACGCTATGGCTGGTGGAGGACAACTGTGATGCTTTGGGCAGTAAATACAGCATTGACGGAGAAGAGAAATTTACCGGCACCATCGGTGACATTGGTACCTCCAGTTTTTATCCCCCTCATCATATGACCATGGGAGAGGGAGGGGCAGTATATACTTCCGATGCGAAATTAAATAAGATTATCAAATCTGTGAGAGACTGGGGAAGGGACTGTTTTTGCCCCTCCGGCAAGGATGACACCTGTCATAAACGGTTTTCCTGGCAGCTGGGAGAACTTCCCTATGGTTATGACCACAAATATGTATATTCCCATTTTGGATATAATTTAAAACCTACAGATTTACAGGCTGCAGTGGGAATGGCACAGTTAAAGAAATTTCCGGCCTTTGCCGAAAGAAGACGGTATAACTTCAAAAGATTAAAAGCAGCTCTGGAATGTGTCAATGATAAACTGATTTTGCCGGAGGCTACGAAGCATTCCGATCCCTGCTGGTTTGGCTTTTTGATTACCTGCAGGGAAGGTGTGGAAAGGACCAGCCTGGTAAAGAGGGTGGAAGATGCGGGAATTCAGACCAGAATGCTGTTTGCAGGAAATCTCATTAAGCATCCCTGTTTTGATGAGATGCGCAGGGAACAAAAGGGATACCGTGTGGTGGGCAGTCTTGAAAATACCGACCGGGTAATGCGGGACACCTTCTGGGTGGGAGTGTATCCTGGTATGACCGATGGGATGCTGGACTATATGGCCAAAACCATTGTCGATGGGGTAAAGGAATGAAAGTAGTATACGGGGGGCTTTTTCTTCTGTTAATTGTGGTGTGGGCTTTCTTGTTTAAAAAAGAAGGAAAACGATGGATCAAGACAGCAGCATTGAGTCTATTGACCCTGGCATCTGTCTTATTATTGAACACATGGTTGATTTTTCCGTCTGATACCATGACTTTAACGGCATTGAATCAGAAAAATGAAAAGGCCGGAGGAAATTCCATTGTTTTTCAAGATGTGAAACAAAATCTGAGAAAGCTTTCCTATCATGTTGTAAGCGGAATTTGGCTGGATACAGAGGGACAGCAGAAGTGGGGAGCGTATGCTCCAGATAATTTAACACCGGATCTTACCCTGCGTATTCCCAAAGGAAAAGGCAGAGAGATTACATTTTTATCAAATAAATGGACCGGGATTGTGGAAATTCGTCTAAATGATGGTAAGGATCCAAAGAGGGTGGATACATATTCAGATGTAGATGGAGACTTTATTACAGCAGCCCTCCCAGATACCGGTAATCTGGGGGATGTGGGCTTTGCCAATATTCTGCTGCTGTTGCTGGAAGCAATGGGAGTGGGTGGACTGCTATTCCTATTAAAGAGTCAGTTCAAAAGATGGGTGACCTGCATCCGCCAGCATCCTTATGAATTTGCATATGCCACAGTGGCTGTTATTGGATTTATTATAATGATGATGTATGGCAGCATACGCTCTATCTGGGTGGATGATACATCTACTATGGGCATTGCCAACCGCTCCCGTTCTTTGCTGGAGGTACTGCAGACAGTTATGAAGGAAGAGCCCACTTCACCGCCATTATACCCCTTGCTTTGGCATCTGTGGGCAAAGATTATTCCGGTGGGGGCCAGGCATCTGACATTATGGGCAAAGTTTCCTTCCATTGTTTTGAACAGTATTGGGTTGTATGCAATGGCCATTGTGGTTAGGAGAGGCTGGAATCAATGTATAGCGCTTATAAGTGAGGTGTTTTTAGCAAGCTCCTATATTTTGATTGTAAATTCTGCCTATACAGTACGTCCCTATGGATTATTGCCCCTTACGACTGTTCTTTTGCTGTTTTCCATGGTTTTAAGGGAGGAAGATGGTTTTTGCAGTACCTTGAAAAACAGTATGATTCATCTCCTGGCGATACTGGCGATATGTTATACACATTTTTTTGGGATTCTTCTCTGCTTTGGTTTTTTTATATATGAAGTGTGGAAATTTGCAGCCAAAAGAATCTCCTGGAAATTTATTCTTCCCTATATAGTGGCTGGAGTATTATATATTCCGTGGCTGCTGGTTGCATTTAAAGGTGCCAATGACATGTTTGGAGGCACTTTTTGGCCGGAAATTCCTGATTTAAAAGGGATTCTTGTACTGTTCACCTGGTTAAGCTCGAATCAGCTTTTGTTTGCTGCATTTTGTATAGTAGGAATATTCCTGACAATATACTACTATATTGTTGGGAGTGATGCTGTTTCCAACAAAGAATTGTCCTTGAATTTCAGCTTGGTCGCTGCCATGGCAGGGGTTATTTTTGTGGCGTATATATACAGTAAATATCTCAAGCCCCAGGCTTCTGTCTGGGTAAACCGTTATTTTATTGAATTGATTCCCTTAATGGCGATTTTGACAGCATTTGGAGTATATCAAACCATAACCCTTATGTTGCAATCAAAGGCAGTGCCGCCAATATTGGTGAGTACGATTATTGCTATAGTAGCTTATATCAATAGTAATGTAATGGGCATGGTGGAGAATGATGTGAGGACAACAAATCTTCCCTATCGAGAAGCTGCAGATTATTTGCTGGGACAAATGGATGCAGATGATGATGATACATTGATACTGGTAAGCAGCTATTTTTCCAATGGATGGGATTATTATCTCACCCATAATGGAAAATTCAATACTATGCTCTACTATAGCGGCCTGACAGGAATAGATTTATCAAAATATAATAGAGTGTATTTGCTGGATTTGCATGTTCTCCTTAGCGATAAGGACAAAGAAAGTTTGGAGAAGGAATTTCATTTAGTGGGACAGGACCCAATATCTACTGTTTATAAGTATGTAAGATAAGTGTGCTGGTATGAATCGAAACAAGTTGAGGAGAAGAAATGCTGAAATCTTTTCAAAAGAATAAAAAAGGGATTGTATTGATGATAATTGCTGCAGTTTTTGCAGCTTTTGGTCAACTGGCCTGGAAACTGTCTGCTTCCCAGGGACTGCATTTTGCAGTGCTGGGACTGGGACTATATGGGATTGGTGCTCTCCTCATGATTATAGCCTATCGATTTGGCAGTGTATCGGTTTTACAGCCAATGTTAAGCGCCAACTATGTATTGAGTATTCTGTTGGGGTATTATGTTTTGGGAGAAGCTGTTAGTATTACAAAAGTTCTGGGTATTTTGGTCATCATAGCAGGTGTGGTTTTAATAGCAGGAGGGGACAATTAATGCTGATGTATTTACTGATCGCATCCATGACTTTTTTTGGTGCAGTTGCCTCTATCTTTTTAAAACGGGCTTCCCAGGAACAGGGAATAGGAAAGCTTCTTTTGAATGTCAATCTATATTTGGGATTATTTTTGTATGGAAGCGCTGCGTTGATTAATATAGTTGTTTTAAGATTTTTGGCTTATTCTGTAGTGCTGCCCTTGACATCCATTACATATATTTGGACTATGATTTTATCTTTTGCCGTATTGCATGAAAACATTACCATCAAAAAAATTTTGGGTGTGGTATGCATTGTTTTAGGTGCGGTTCTTGTGGTTTGGAAAATAGCATAGAGAGTATAAAGGAGAAAACATGAATCTATACTATAGGATAAGGTTATATGTAAAAGAGAATATGCCAGTTTTTTTAGCGGCTTTATCGGTAAGTTTGCTGGTATTATATGGATTTTGGGGGGAGGGATTGACTAATCCTGATGGGATTTTGGCCAGTTACTTTTATAATGCAGGAAACTGGGAGATACAATTAGGAAGATATGGTTTAATATTATTTAATTATTTGCATCAAGGACTGGTTTCAGGCAGTATCCTGCCTATAGTAGCTATTTCTGTTTTTACACTTGGAGGAATAGGGATTGCAGAATTATTTGACGTAAAAGATACAATTATCAAATTTTTCATTATATTAACAACTGCTAATGCGCCATTTGTATGTTTGACTATTACTTATCCCTATTGTTCTGACGCATATGCGGGAGGGTTCGCAGTAGCAGTTTTTGCAGTACTATCAGCTACACATGGAGGTAAGAAGGGAGTATTTTTTGGAACTTTATTATTAGCTTTTGGGATTAGTATATACCAGGTAAACCTGGGAGTTGCAATGGTCTGCTGTATTTTCTTTTTGATATTTAAGGTAGCAAGAGGGAAGGATATTCAAAAGGATATTTTTTCTTTAGGGGCAATGGTACTTGGGGGAGGTCTCATATATTATATAATATTGAGAATCATTCTCTATTTGACAGGATTAAAACTAGCAGCTTATAAAGGAGCTGATCAATTTAGCTTATCAAAGGTTTTTTTCAGCCTTACCACCTCAATACCACAAAGTTTTCAAGTATTTTATAATTACTATTTTGGGAAAAGCATAATGGTTAATTTTTATGGAACTTCACCCATTTATCTTTTGTTTTTTCTGTTTTTCATAGTAGTTATTATAATAGAAATACTTTTTTTAAAAGATAAACTATGGAAGACGATTGTCATAGGATTACTTATAGTATGTATTCCTCTAGGATGCAATATTATAACGATCGCAATACCAAATACTGAAATAGGTTTAAATATGGTAGGCTCTATGTCTATAGTACCAGCTCTTATAATTGCTGGTACTATAGGTTTTACTGAGATAAATGGGAAGCTAGTTTATTTTAAGAAAATTATCAAAGGTGTATCCTATTTTCTTTCAATTTTATTGATATGGAGTTTGACATTAACCAATAATACAGATGCTGTTGAATTAAAACGTCAGAGAGATCAAACTGTTTTCCTTGCAAATAGAGTGTATTCTCAGTTGGAAGAACGGCATTTGATTGGTAATCAAGAAATAAAGATTATGATGGTTGGAAGGCCGAACGACGGTAATTATACTGCTGAAGATCACCTCATACAACAGGCTAATTCTTATGTGAAGTATGGAGTAATATGGAACAATTATAGTGGCAGTGCATGGGGATGGAAAAATATTTATTCTATGTATTTAGGTGATAACAGCATTAACTGGTGCAATGATGAGGAATATCAAGCAATAATGCAGGATTCTGTTTTTTTAGAAGCACCATTATATCCTGCAGAAGGATCAATCCTGCAAATTGGAGATGTGCTAGTTTTTAAATTTGCACAATATTAATGAGTACTTTTAAGGATGAAGATATATGGTGAACCTTTCGTTAATTATTCCATGCTATAATGAGCAGGAGACAATTCCATTGTTTTATGAAGAGACTATAAAAGTTTTATCTGGACTTAGTATAGAGTATGAAATGCTTTTTATAGATGATGGATCAAAGGATAAAACACTGGATGTAGTCAAGAGTATTGCTGGAAAAGATAAATGTGTAAAATACTTTTCTTTCTCCAGAAATTTCGGCAAAGAAGCTGCGATGTATGCAGGTTTTTTGCATGCAAAAGGAGAATACATTGCGGTTTTAGATGCTGATATGCAGGACCCCCCTTCTTTGCTTCCACAGATGTTAAGTATTTTAAAAAATGAGGGTTATGACAGTGTAGCGACTCGAAGAGAAAATAGAAAAGGTGAACCACCTATTCGTTCTTTTTTTGCCAAAAAATTTTATAAATTAATCAACGCAATTTCCGATGCAGATATTGTGGACGGTGCCAGAGACTTTAGACTTATGCGTTATGAAATGGTGGACGCCATAGTTTCAATGAATGAATATAACAGATTTTCAAAAGGGATATTTGGCTGGATAGGCTTTAAAACCTATTGGCTTTCTTATGAAAATGTAGAAAGAGTAGCAGGAGCAACCAAGTGGGACTTTTGGAAACTATTGAAGTATGCACTTAATGGCATTATTAGCTTTTCAGAGGCCCCCTTAGATATTGCTTCTTGGTTTGGAATGTTTATGACATTTCTGTCTTTCGTTTCGGTTATTTTTGTTGTTTTGCGAAGACTAATTTTTGGTGATCCAGTGGCAGGGTGGGCATCTCTTGTATGTGTTATTATATTTATGGGTGGCATACAGCTCTTATGTATTGGAATTCTTGGAAAATATTTGGCTAAAACGTATACAGAAAGTAAGCATAGACCGCATTATATTTTATCAGAAACAAATGATGAGAGGGCTAAGAAAATTGGTTAAGAATACATTCCATCAAGTTACGCCGTGAATAGAGTAATTTGTATTGTTGTATACCAAGTAGCAGGAATGGGAGGAGCAAAATATGGTTGATTATCTGGTAGTAGGTTCCGGCCTTTTTGGGGCTGTTTTTGCCCAGGAGGCCACAAAGCAGGGGAAAAAGGTTCTGGTGGTGGACAAGCGGGACCATATCGGGGGGAATGTCTTTACCCGGGAGATAGAAGGGATCCAGGTGCATATCTACGGAGCCCATATTTTCCATACCAACAGTGAAAGGGTATGGGACTATGTGAACCGGTTTGCCAGGTTTAACCGCTTTACCAATTCCCCTGTGGCTAATTATAAAGGGGAGTTGTATTCCCTCCCCTTTAACATGTACACCTTCAATAAAATGTGGGGGGTGGTAACTCCCCAGGAGGCCATGGAAAAAATTGAATCCCAAAGAAAAGCCGCAGGGATTACAGAGCCGAAAAACTTAGAGGAGCAGGCCATCAGTCTGGTGGGGACGGACATTTATGAAAAGCTGATCAAGGGCTATACCCAAAAACAGTGGGGCCGGGCCTGTAAAGATTTGCCTGCTTTTATTATCAAGCGGCTGCCGGTGCGCTTTACCTTTGACAACAATTATTTCAATGCTCTGTACCAGGGTATTCCCATGGGAGGGTATACCAAAATGGTGGAAAATATGCTGGAGGGGATTGAAGTCAGGCTGGAGACCGATTACCTGGCCAATAAAAAAGAGCTGGATGCCCTGGCCCGCCGGGTGATTTATACAGGGCCCATTGATGCCTATTTTGGGTACTGTCTGGGGGCCTTGGAATACCGCTCGGTGCGCTTTGAAACGGAGGTTTTGGATCGGGATAATTTCCAGGGAAATGCCGCAGTGAATTATACGGATATGGAAACGCCCTATACCCGGATTATTGAACATAAGTGGTTTGAATTCGGTACCCAGCCCAAAACGGTGATCAGCAGGGAATACAGCCTGGAGTGGAAGCAGGGGGATGAGCCCTATTATCCTGTGAATGATGAGAAAAACTCCAAACGATACCAGCAGTATAAGGAACTGGCGGCAAAGGAAGCCAAGGTACATTTCGGGGGACGGCTGGGAGAGTATAAATATTATGATATGGATGCGGTAATTGATGCTGCTTTAACATTTTCCGAAAGGGAGCTGAGGGGCTGACAGCAGGCACATTCAGGCAGCAGGAGGTTTGAAAAGGAGAAAATATGGTACGAGGCTGGAAGGACAAGCTGGAAAAGTATGTAAATCTAAATGAGAATATTCTGGTGGATATGAAGATCCGGGGCAATGCAGAATATGATTTTTGCTGCTTTGGAGTGGATGCAGCAGGGAAGCTCTCTGATGACAGGTATATGGTTTTTTATAATCAAAAAACCGCTCCCCAGGGAGAGATTTCCATAACAGATATC
>CALISX010000039.1 GCA_938041725.1 uncultured Lachnoanaerobaculum sp. | reverse complement strand
CCTTCAGCCTGTTTTCCGGCTTTACATACATGGGATCCCCCTCCTGCACCTCATAATCCTGATAAAATTCATCCAGAAGGTTCACAATATTGTTGGTGCGGTACTTGGCAGGAGGATGCTCATCTGTAAGGCTTGAAATCAGCATTTCATCTGTCATCTTTTCCCGATAGGATCTGGCATAGGCTTCAAAGATCTTTTTGGTATCCAGATTTTCCTTCCGGGCAATTTCCATCACAATGGTCATGCCCCCCAGGTCTGCCAAAATTTCTCCGGTGCAGATCTCCCCATTAATGTGATAGCCCGGCAAAACCTCAATGGCAGAGTAAATATCTGCTGCCTGCTGCACCTTTGCCTGAAATTTTTCATAATCCTCCGCCCTCCACCAGTTGGTATAATTTCCATTTTCATCAAACTGGGCCCCGGAATCGTCCAGGGCATGGGAAATCTCATGGCCCATCACCGCTCCGATTCCCCCCAGATTCTCCTCTCTGGAAAAAGACACATCATAGTAGGGGGACTGGAGGATACCGGCCGGAAATACAATCTCATTGTTTTGGGCGTCATAGTAGGCATTCACCTCCTGGGGATCCATACCCCAGGTGCTTTTGTCCACAGGAGCTTTGAGCCTCTCTGCCATCTCCCCATAGCTGCGCTGGGACCAGGCCTCCTTAAACTGTACCAGATCGCCTCCCTGGGCATAGTCTGTCACTGCCACATCACTGTAATCCAGCCAGGCATCAGGATATCCCACCTTCACATGCATTTTCTCCAGTTTTTTGATGGCATGTTCTTTGGTCTCCTGGCTCATCCAGTCTAAAGACCCCAGTCTTTCCTTGTATTCTGCAATGATTTCAGAAACCATTTCCTCTGCATCTGCCTTGGCCTTAGGAGAAAAGCTTTTTTCCACAAAGAGCTTCCCCAGCAGTTCTCCAAAATAGGAGGAAACCCCTCCAAAAGCAATGTCCGCATCCTCCGAAACACTGTATACCCCTGTCATAACCGCATCATACCTGGCTCCAGCCTCTATGAGTTTTTTATTCAAAGCCCCGGAATTTTCTGAAATAATAAAAAACCGAAGCTGATTCTTCATGGCAGAAAGATTCTCCTCTGTGAAAAGTGCATTGGCCTTTTGCAAGGCCTCCGGCTGGGAAACCACTATTTTCGATGCCTCCAAAAGACCAGCATCCCGGATCATATCCCCAAGGGGAAGGTTGGGGGACATGGCTTCCACTTCCTCCAGCCTCATCACATGGTACTGCTTTTCCATGTCTGCTTCCTCCTCCTTGGACAACAGGGCGGAAGCCAGTTCCTTTTCAAAGGCCATCACCTGCCGGGCCCTTGTCGATGCCTTCGGGCGCACCGTAAAGGCGTTCTATCCCACCACGGAGAGCTA
>CALISX010000038.1 GCA_938041725.1 uncultured Lachnoanaerobaculum sp. | reverse complement strand
GCTACCTGCCTTGGAGGAGCTATAAGAGATCCGCTTTCAGGAAGAACCTATGTTTATCAGGCCATGAGAATTACAGGTGCCGCAGATCCTACATTGCCTATTGAAAAGACAATGCAGGGTAAACTTCCGCAAAGAAAGATAGTAACAGGAGCCGCACACGGATATTCATCATATGGCAATCAGATAGGTCTGGCCACAGGATATGTAAAAGAGATATATCATCCGGACTATGTGGCAAAAAGAATGGAAATCGGTGCAGTGATGGGAGCCGCCTCTACATTGACCAACAATGCTACCTACACCGCAAACTTCTCCAAGGATCCCTCAGTCTGGGGTACCAATGTGGGAAGCTTTACCGGATCCGGCCATATCGGCTATGATGGAAGTGGTGAGATTCATATCAACGGAAGCACTCCTGGCAATGTATATGTCATCAGCGATATGAAGGGCCAGATCGTAGCTGTGGTAAAGGGTGACCCCAATGGAAGCCTGACCATTGCCCGTGATCTGATCCCCGGCGCACACTACAATGTGCAGGAAGGACTGCCGGATACCCAGGCTACTGTAGGTCAGCCTGTAAGTTCCGTAACCGGTTCTTCTGTCAGTGCACCTCAGGATGTTTACATTCCTACGGTTGAGGACAACTACAATGTAGGTTATGATCCAGAGAATGAGGGAATGGCACAGATCGTGATCAACCCCGCAGATCCGGATGCAGAATATGCATTGATTGACGAGGCCGGAAATGTACTCAAGTATCCCGGAAGTGACAATGGCTGGATGAAGCCCGTAGGCAGCAATCCCTCCACCGTTACTTTCAACAACTTAAACCCCAATGAAACCTATACGGTTGTGGCCAGAAAGAAGGGAGATACTTCGATCCCTGATCCTCTTGCCAAGCTTCCTGACGGAAACCAGATTGTGGCCAATCCCGGCGACATGGCAGACGCTCAGAAGTACATTGTGGAAACCAGAAACGGTATTGTAGTTTCTGTTGGTGATACCGCTGTGAATGGAGATGCCTTTGACCAGGCGAAGCCCGGTGATGTGGTAAACATCCACGCAGATGCCACAAACGCCTCCGGCAAGGCCTTCAAGTACTGGCAGGTACTGGCAGGACGTGCAGTAGGTGTCAGCGGAAACATCACCCAGAACGACTACACCTTTACCCTTTCCAGGAGCAACATCGTCTTAAAGGCTGTGTATGAAGCAGACAAGCTGTATGGAGACGATGCCAACCTGTACGAAGAAATTCGTGGCGGTGCTTTGGGAGAATTCGGATTGGAGCCCTATCAGCTTGCCAATCTGGCCCATGAGCTTACCACGGATGCAGACAGAGAGTTAAACAGTGTCAACGGTGCAACCGTAGACTACAAGATTGTCTTTAACAAGAGAGATGCCAGCAAGACAGAAAGCAATCTGGTTAAGCCGGTTTCCGAGTCCGGAACCCGGCACCAGGACGCCTATACTGCTGCATACGCTCTTGACATTCTACTGGAAAGATATGTCAATGGCAGAAAGGTAGACAGAGCCACCGCATCCAATGCAATAGTGGATGTGATTGCCCAGCTGCCGGCCAATGACACAGACCAGCTGGATTACCAGCTCTTTGACGTAACCAGCGGCACTCCTGTGGAGGTAACCCTCACCGGCGATGTGGCCAATAATGCAGGACTTTTGAAGTTCACCGGAAATGTAACCCATACCTATGTATTGGTATATTCCAAGGTCTTCAAGCTTGTATTCCTGGACAACAAGCCTGTATTGGATCACCTGCATCTGGGAGATACCAGCAGGAACTTCTATCACCGCTTCAAGGTAAGAAGAAAAGAGTCTGTGGAAGACAGCTATTATGACCATGATTATGGCGTGGTAACAGCCTATGCCAAGAATGAAACTGCCGTGGCCCTGAAGAGTCCCTTTGAGGATATTTACGGTGTGCAGTATGATTATCTGAACTGGTCCAAAAAGGAAGATACATTAAGTGCCTATGACACCACTTCCCCGGTGACCAAAGCCCTGGTTCTGTATGCTTATTATAAGAATAATAAGCCGGAGGTAACCCAGGCCAGAATTGACTTAGGCAATACCATTGAAGAAGCCCAAGAACTGAGGATGGATCCCTATTTGAAGGCCGGCGAGGCTGCCCATATAGCGGAAGCCATTACAGTTGCCCAGGAAACTCTTAGAAGAGCCAGAGGACTGCTGGATGCCAGCGGAAATGACTATTTGAGAATGGCCAATTACGAAGAGCTTCAGCAAGCCATCCGTGCTTTGAGAGAATTACTGGATCGGTACAAAGACATCATTGCCCAAAGGACAGCCAACAGGAACAGCAGAACCGGCGGTTCCAGCGGCGGCGGCGGCACTTCCTATGGTAAGGGTTCCCTCCTTTTGGATCCCGGCCAGAAGTACACCACCAAGAACAGGGCTGCTCTGGAAGCCAGCAATGTACTCTCCTTTGTATTGGGAGTGGACGGAAATTGGGCCAGAAATCCGGTAACCGGCGGATGGTCCTTCGTTCTTAACGGCGGTCAGCCTTTGAATACCTTCTGGGGCAGAATTTCCTTCCCGGATGCCACAGGACGTCTGATCAACAAATGGTATTACTTTGACGGTCAGTCCACCATGGTAACCGGATGGTTAAAGGATCCCACCACCGGCAACTGGTTCTTCATGAATACGGATAAAAATGCCAATGAAGGACAAATGGTAACCGGATGGATCGAGGATGCTGCCACTGGAAAGTGGTACTTCATGAATGAAGTAACCGGTGTGATGATGACCGGATGGCAGCAGGGACCCCAGGACGGAAGATGGTATTATCTTGGTGCAGACGGCGCTATGCTGACCGGATGGCAGGAGATCAACGGTAAGTTCTATTACTTCAATCCCGTTGCAACTGCTCCTACCTATACCTGGAATGCACAGACCATGCATTGGGATCTTACCAACCCCAACGCCAGGCCCTATGGTGCAATGTACGCTAATGAGATGACACCGGACGGACATCGGGTAGGTGCTGACGGTGCCAGACAATAGTGACATGGGAGAATAGAATGAAAAAAAAGACAATACAAGCAAAGTTAGCGGCTGCATTGTCTGCCAGCATGGTATTTACCATGCTGGCACCGGCAATGCCGGCGCAAGCAGCGACGCCTGGAGTGGCGGGTCCCAATCAGATTTTGTTCAATTTGACAGCTAAAACCCCCTCGGTTGATGAGCTGACAAGCAATATTGTAGTTTCTGGGTCAGCAGGGGGGGCAGTCAATTCCACAACCACTGGTTTAGGGAATCATACTGACGGAACAGCGGTTTTTCCCTATGCTGCGGGAACAGGAGATTATGCATTTTCAAAAGACCATAATAAACCCAAGGGAGTCAGAGAAGACGGAAAAACTGTGTCATCGCTTGTCGAATGGTCTGAAATGGGTTTGGATGGTTATAAGGTTGAAAACTGGTATAACCTGAAAGAGAATGGTTTTCCCATCAATCGACTGGAAATTACCCATTTTCAAACAAGAGGAACCACCTACTATGCCAAGCTGGCAAGTGATGGTTCAGGTTTCCCACACGAGGTCACCCATACAGCAATAGGCGGTAAGTATGTGCCTGGACTGGAAAATGCAGGGGCAGTTAGTGAAAAAGTACTGGAGTCCTTCCAGTCGATTCCGCTGACAGTGCCCGGCTATAAGGTACTGAATAGAGATACATCTCAGAGCAATGACGGCAGCAACACTCCAACGGTTGAGGTGTACGCAGGCAACGCCATCAGCGGTAATAATGTGGCTACCTATGGCCCAAGAACAAGCGGCGTAGCAGGCCGGATGTATGCAAAGCCTACGGATCTGTACTTTGATAGCAGCACGGGGTTTGTGTCTGGAACCATCAGCAACCGTGCCTTTAAGGTAAACTATGTCTATGATGTGGATGACCAAGTAAAAAATGCCATCAATGTCTGGGACTTTGTCTGGAAACAGGACGGAGGCGGCAACTGGAGCTACACCCGTTCCAAAAGAACCGGAGCTGATGGCAGCAAGACTTTGGAGGCCTTGGCTGATGTGGGAACCATCACCCCGGACCCTGCAAAGGTTGTGGATAATGGAGGCAACCCCTCCCGATACAAGCTGTTCGGAACGGAGAGCGGCGGAGCCCTTACTGTAGAGCAGTTGGACACACCGGTTTCTCTGGCAGCCCCCACTAAGTCTGTTTCAGTGGTTTATGGTAAGACTAAGGGAGCAAGTTTTGATTCGGATGGTAAGTTTGCTTCTTCGAATCTGATCCCGGTGGGGCAGTCTCTGGCTCCTATGGCGGCTACCTCTTTCCATATTGACGGAAACGGAAATGGAGTGGGAGCGATGCTGAATCAAAAGATCGACATCTATTATCACTATGTTTCCAATCCTGCATTTGCAACCTCCATTACCGTAGAGTATGTGGATCAGGATAATGTCAATATCGGTGACAAGGTGATTGCAGCATTGGGCGGAAGCATCGCCAATGATCAGGCTTCTGCAGCACCTGGACAGTTCTATAAGAACGGCAATGAGCTGATTGCTACGGTGAATGGATCTTCTGCAACCTATGCAGTACCCATTCCCCAGCTGGAGACCTATCTGTATCAGGGCGGTACAGATGCCTCTCCCACCATTGCAGCGCTTAATACCAATGACTGGTCCCTGGGCTTTACACCGGTTACTCCGGCTGTAGACTATACCAATAAAAACTTTGTGGCTACCAGGACAGGAAATGACCAGACAGTAACCCTGCGGGTTTTCTATCAGAGAGATAACAGTACTGTGCTGCCGGTAGCGCCTACTACCTTGGCTGCAGGCGGCTCCAACTGGGTTACACCTGTTGGAGGAACACCACATGAGTATGACATTGTGACTT
>CALISX010000037.1 GCA_938041725.1 uncultured Lachnoanaerobaculum sp. | reverse complement strand
AGCTGGATAACGCATCAGACTCCGACTCTGAAGAGCAGGGGTTCGAATCCCCTCCGACACATTGTTGGGAAAGGAGTAGTATGTTTCAAGAAGAAAGCAATCGTATTTTTTTGAATAACGATGCCGGGGAGATGGTAGCCGAGGTGACATTTCCCGCTGTCAGCGAACATAAGGTGGTGGTGGATCATACCTTTGTGGATGATTCTCTTAGAGGACAGGGAGTGGCCATTGCCGAGAAGTTCCGCAAGGAGGGATTGACCTTTGTGGCCACCTGTTCCTATGCCAAAAAATGGTTCGATAAAAGAGCAGAGGAATACTCTGATATTTATAATGTATAGCTTATATATAATATGAGAATTGTGCGGCATGCCTCCAGGGCATGCCGTAAAAAAAAGGGGCCTCGCCCCTTTTTTTATATCACGGCTTCTTTACAGAGCCGCTCTGTACATTCTGTTCTTTTAAAATATTGCCTTTACCCACATTCTTTCCGGCATTAAACTGATCCCAAAGGAAATTGATGGTCACAACAGCCTCTCCATTCTGAGAATCCCTGTCATCATTGGCTGTATTAAGATTCTCTGTGCTGCCGGTAGTATAAACACCCTTGGCATCAGGATCCATGGCCACACCAATAAACAGATCCAGTCTGTTATCTGTGGAGGGGCTGGTAAGAACCGTTGCGTTCTCAATAGCGTTCTTGATGGTATCCTCTTTAATATTTCTTAATGCGGAAAGCCTTACGAAATCCACACCTCCAACAGTGAAATACTGATCTTCACTCAATCCAAGGCTGGCAGCCAGCTTAAATACACTCTGGTCGTTAATACTCTTATCCGGATTATACTGCTCCTGATTGGTATACAGGGCAATACCCAGCATATCATCCGCCTTCTTCTCCTCCTGAGCTTGAATGTCAAATTTAATATTGCTCAGCTTTGCAGCCAGGGTTCCCACATTCAGCACATCAGTACGGAAGGTCTGGGCATAGCCGGGATACATATTTTTAATATCCAGCTTAATCTGGTCGCTGCCCACAGCGGTAGCTGTAGAATAGGGTCCCACTTTTCTTTTAACAGGAGATGCATTCTCCAGCTCTGCATTAAACTCTACATTGTTGTACTTCTTGGCGTTTGCATAGTAGGCTTCAATGCTGCCCTCTTTTGCAATGGAATTATAATTGCTGGCCCCTCTTCTAAAGTAGTCGCCAGGAAGGAAACCGGCCTCTCCGATGCCGTCTACAATGGTCCAGTTGGTAAAATTACCTTCGCTTCCATACTGCGCATACAATCCCAGATCTACGAACTGCATCTGCAAATCACCAGTGGTAGCCTTTGCCCTTACACTAAGGGAATCCGTCCAGTATGCATAGCCTGTTCCTGTCAAAATCAATGCCAAAGCAAGGGCTCCGCCTACAATTGTCTTCTTGTTACCTTTTCTCATATATGCCTCCTTGGATAGTACCGGTCTCCCCGGCACCAGTGTCACTCTATAAGGCTCCTGGCCTTAATCAGCTACGTCAGGGATTATAAACCAGTTTTCCCAGGAAGGCAATACCCCGGAGCGCAAAATCTTTACTTTTTTGGTTTATTATTAATTCTCTACTATATTACAAAGGTTTTTATATAAAAAAGGTATTTTATAACAAGTTGTTTGCAGCACACATTGTAAATGTCCTGTATCCTATTGCAGCACTCTACCAAATACTGAAGCTCTGCAAAGGCTCCCTTGCAGCGAAGTAACACACAGCCTTATCTCTATGACGCTGCCGCCCCTGGCACAGGGCTTCAACGACAAAGGCCCCTCCCTTTAGAAAAAGGCGTTCCCATCCTCCATCACAATACAAGCCCTGTAAAACTCCGTTAAGGCCCGGATGGCATAGTCCACATCCCGAAGCCCT
>CALISX010000036.1 GCA_938041725.1 uncultured Lachnoanaerobaculum sp. | reverse complement strand
CTTCCTCCCTCTTGTATCCCAAGGCTTCCAGGGCTTCCAGTGCCTCCTGTCTGCCGGACTCCTGGGGTATGGCCTCGGGCTGCCACAGATCCTTGTCCTTTAAATCCAGGATAATCCGCTGGGCCAGTTTCAAGCCGATGCCCGGTGCCTTGGCAATGGCTTTGGCATCCTGGAGAAGGATGGCCTGCTCTAAGGCCCCGGGATCCAAAGTGGATAAAAGACTAAGCCCTGCCCTGGGTCCTACCCCGTTTACCTTTAACAGCCCCCTGAAAATCCCGCATTCCCTTTGGGACAAAAAGCCGTAGAGGGTCATGGCATCCTCACTCACCTTAAAATAGGTATGGAGCAAAACCTCCTCTCCGATTTCCGGCAGATCCCCCAGGGTTCTTTGGGGAATAAAAATTTCCAGTCCCAGATTTTGAATATCCAGAATGACAGAATCTGTATTTATTTGTGCTACCCTTCCCTTTACATACGAAATCATATTTGTTTCCTTCCCCCTTACTATGATACCATAATTGGCTTTTTCTGTGCAATTTATCGAACGTATTTTCGTAAAAACAAAATGATAGACTTGCCCTAAGGATTTTCCTGCACTATACTCTTTTACATGAAACAGTTTACCACAATCCTGCCGGGTATCCCTCCCCAGGCCCTGCTTCGCCGAGGGACGCCGGAGTCCTTCCTTTTTTTGGATATTGAAACCACCGGCCTTCGTCCGGATCACTCCTTTGTATATTTAATCGGCTGCCTTTCCTTTTCCCATAAGGGAGACCTTGCCATACACCAGTGGCTCTCCCGGGGGCTTAGGGAGGAGGAGGCCCTTTTGGAGCTTTTTTTTGCCAAGGCCCAGAAACATAAAACCCTGGTTACCTTCCATGGGGATCATTTTGACCTTCCCTATCTGATGGCTGCTGCCAGGGACTATTATCTCTTGCATCCCTTGGATTCCCTGGAGAGCCTGGATCTGCACCGGGTTTTACGCCCCTATCAAAAAATCCTTGGCCTGGAGAAAACCAGCCTTTCCTATCTGGAGCATTTCCTGGGAAAAACCAGGAGCCAAAACCTGTCAGGAAAGGAGCGGATCAGACTGTATGAAGCCTATCAAGCCTCCGGACAGGAAGAACTGCTGGAACCTCTTTTGCTTCATAACCGGGAGGATCTTTTGGGAGCCCTTCAAATCCTTTCCCTGCTGGATTATACAGACTTTTTGCAGGAACAATTTCAATTTCAGTCCATGGAAAAAAAAGAGGAGGAATGGGTCATAACCTATTCCTCCCCCCTAAGCCTTCCAAAGCCCATGAAGCTTCCCCTTCCCCTGGAGGTTTGGCTGCAAAACAACCTGCTGAAACTGACGATTCCCCTGATACAGGGAGAACTGAAGTATTTTTTTGAAAACCACCGGGACTATATCTATTTAATCCTGGAGGATTATGCAGTGCATAAAAGCATCGGACAGTTCGTGCAGGCCCCCTACCGAAAAAAAGCCACAAAATCCACCGCCTATCAAAGGGTACAAGGGACATTTTTCCCGGTTTTTTCAAACAGCTGGGGAAAAATTTATAAAAAAGAATATGCCTCCCAGGAACGCTTTTCAGACAGCGCCCTGTTTTTAAAGAATCAAAGGACAGCGGCCCAAAGCTATTTACAGGAATTCTTTCACCACTGCCAAATCCCCGGCTATTAGGTTTCTATACTTTCTGATCTTCATAGACCCGGGGATGCTTCATAAGCCAGCGCATATAGGCCAGGGCCATTTTCTCCCCCTGGTCCCGGTTCATTTTTAAAATCTTTTCCAAAAGCGCTCTGGTATGGGGATGGAGATGAATCTGTTTTTCCCTTTTGCTGTAATACTCCCAGGGCACCGCTGTGGTATAGTTCTTCCCGGAATACACCTTGGAGGCTGCTATCCTGTCACAGCACATTTCCAAAACATAGCGCAGAGGCATTTTCATTCCCTTCAGCCCCTCCTTCGGATCCAGGGTGTAGTCAATCCAATACTCAAAATGGTGCTTGTTTCTTCCCTTGTGGTGAAGCCACGAGGTGGAATAGCCCTTTTCCAGCTTTTCCGCTGCATTGGGGCTTCTGTCCCCCTGGAAATATTTGGCTCCCATAAAAAATTCCTCCGGGGAATATTTACTTAGATCATGGAGCAGTCCCTGTTTGAAAAGACCGATTTTAAAGCACAAATCCATCACCATAAGCTTGTGTTTATTGATGGTTTTTAGATGTTTCATTGCCTTGTTAATTTGCATAATAATATTCCCTGCTATTCTGAATTCGTTTGACATTTTATACATTGTGTGGTAATATAGCCCTATGCAGGCTAATTTGTTTGCATTGCACGTTTTTTATTTTTGGAGGTAGTTTTTCTATGAACAAGGGTACAGTTAAGTGGTTCAATAACCAAAAGGGTTATGGTTTTATCTCAGATGAGGGCGGCAGCGACGTTTTTGTACATTTCTCCGGTCTGAACATGGAAGGATTTAAAACCTTAGATGAAGGCGCTCCCGTTGAGTATGAGCTTACCGAAGGTGCAAAGGGTCCCCAGGCCATTAACGTTACGGTTATCAAATAGCTAAACAACACAGTTTACTTGCAAAGTGCTCGCTTGAATTATTTTTTGCGGGCTCTTTTTATTTTTGTTTCTCTTTTCTTATTTCTTTGCTCTGTGCAGCATTTCCTTTAGTTCCTCCACCGAAAAGTTATAGGCTTTATTGCAGAAATGGCATTTGACCTCAATGGGCTGATCTTCTGCGATCATATCCTCCAGTTCCTTTTCCCCCACAGAGAGCAGGGCTTTTTCAATCCTTTCCTTGCCGCAGCTGCACCGAAAGAAAAGATCCAGGCTTTCCGTCACATCCAGTTCCATATCCCCTAGAATTTCCCTTAAAAGATCATTGGGGCTCATGCCATTGCTTAAAAGGGTAGTAACCGGCTTCAGAGCAGCAATCTTTGCCTCCAGAGCAGATATTGCCTCCTCAGGACATCCCGGCATCAGCTGAATGATAAAGCCCCCCGCCGCCTGGATGGTATTGTCCTTATTTAACAGCACCCCAAGGCCTACGCTGGAAGGGGTTTGTTCACTGGTGGCATAGTAGTAGGTAAGATCCTCTGCAATCTCCCCGGACAAAAGGGCCACCTGTCCCACATAGGGCTCCCTCAGTCCTGTATCTGAGATCACGCTTAAGATTCCCGGGCCAATGGCCTCTGCCACATCCAGCTTTCCCTTTGCATTGGCAGGGATCAATACCATGGGATGGAAGGGATATCCCTTTACCTCCCCCTGGTTATTGGCTGTGGCAATAACCCCTCCCAGGGGACCGGCTCCCTCAATTTTTAAAGTGAGCAGATCCTCCTTTCCCTTCATCATGCTCCCCATCATAACCGCTGCCGTCAGCATCCTGCCCAGGGCAGCCGTGGCCACCGGACTGGTGGTATGGGCATTTTTGGCCTCCTCCACCAAGTTCCTGGTGGTGGCAGCAAAGGCCCGTATATATCCTCCCGCTGCTGTGGCCTTGATCATATAATCATTCATGTGCCGCTTCCTTTCCATTTTCCCTTACAATAATCAAATACCGGCCCGTATCCTCTTTGATTTCCTCCAGGGTATCCGCATCCAGGGCCTTCTCCCAAATCAGTCCTGCCTCCCCTGCCATTTGCTGTATTTTTTCCAGACTGTAGGATCTTTGGACATGAATTTCCTCGCTTTTTTGGTATCCCTTTCCCTCCTTGATAAAAAGAGTCAGGGCATACTCATTCAGTTCACGCTCCGGATCAAAATGGTTTTCCCAGATAAAGCTGGCTTCCTCCCGGTTTTCTGCTATAACCCTCTCTCCCAGCAAATGGGCGTATTTATAGGGGGAGTTTACATCAAAAATAAAAATCCCTCCGGGATCCAGATAATTGTTGACCCATTTCAGGGTTTGCAAAAAATCCTCCTCCCGGATCAGGTAATTCAAACTGTCGCAGCGGGAAATGATGGCCCTGCAGGTGCCATAAAGTTCAAAATCCTGCATATCCTGGCATAAATATAAAATATCCAGGCCAAGCCTGGCTTTTTTTTCCATAGCAATATCCAGCATCTCAAGAGAGTTGTCAATGCCAATCATATCATAGCCTTCCAAAGCCAGGGACTGGGTAAAGCCCCCGGTGCCGCAGCCCAGATCCGCCACAATCCCCCCATAAATCCCATAGGAATGAAAAATTTCCACCATTTCTTTGGTCCATTTTTCATAGGGCACATTGTCCATGAAAAGATCATAGACCAAAGCCAGGCGGTTATATGCCTCCATAGGCCTCCTTTCCATGTTATAGAAACTTCTCCCCAGGTCTGGCCCGCCAAAGACTGTTTCCTTTTGGGGCCCGACGTCAGAATAGCCGCTCGTGCAGGCACGGCGGCTATTTGCAGTTTTCTTTAAAGATTTCTTCCGCAGCAAAGCTTATATTTTTTTCCGCTTCCGCAGGGACATGGGTCATTTCTTCCCACCTTCTTTCCCTTAACCACTGTTCCGCTTTTTTTCTGGGAAAGGTACAACTCCTTGCGTCTTTCCGGAGAAAGAATCCCTTCCCACTGGGGCAGATTATAAAGCCAGTCTGCCTTTGCTTCCACCATGTTGTAATAGAGCTTCTCCGGATCAATGTCCAAGGTGATCTCTGTATTTTCCTCCATTTCCTCAATGGGATTGGGTGTCTTTAAGGAATCGTTGATGCCGTCCAAAAACCCCGTAATGGTTTGAATATCTGTTCCATAGTTTTGGGCCATTTGGCTGAGGGTAAACCTTCTTACCTGCTGCACATCCTGTAAAAGATCTTCATAGATCCCCTTTTCCACCACAAAATACTCTTTCCAAAGACGCTCCTTAGCCTGGTCGTCTGTTCCGTCCCCATAGGCCAGGGAACGCCAATTCTCCAATAAGGTCATATTTCTCCCCTTTGTTCAGTTCATTCTTTTCCGGTGTATTATAAACGATGTTCCCTTGAAATGCAATATTACCCCCTCTTCCCGGCAGACTGCCCCTTCATTACAGGTCTGTAAACCCGAATAAGCATACAATATCCACAAGTAGTTAGGTTAACCTAACTTGCATTTTATGAAA
Source organism: uncultured Lachnoanaerobaculum sp. (assembly GCA_938041725.1). Lineage (GTDB taxonomy): Bacteria > Bacillota > Clostridia > Lachnospirales > Lachnospiraceae > Lachnoanaerobaculum. Next base: position 1,381 of record CALISX010000036.1, on the reverse strand, counting down.
TACATAGAAATATTTATCCCCCATGTCTTGTTTTTTACAGTCTAATGTTTTACAATGACAGGGTAAGAGTCAAGGATATCGTAACAGTTCAAACACACATGAACAGATGGATTGCTTAACCATTTGGTTTGTCTGGACTGTTACCAAAAGATGCTTTTTAAAGTAGGAGGAAATAGAATGGCTTATACAATTACAGATGCTTGTGTTAGTTGCGGAACCTGTGAAGGCGAATGCCCTGTAGGCGCTATCTCTGCTGGAGATTCCCAGTACAATATTGACGCTGATGCTTGCATCGATTGCGGTACATGTGCTTCAGTTTGCCCTACAGAAGCTATTATAGCTTAATGATAGCTTACAAAACTGCCGAGTGCTCATCGGCAGTTTTTTTATTGCTGAAGGAATATCGGAATTTGCACATACAAAAAAGATGCCGGAGTACCGACATCTATCTTGCCATATTTACAAATTTTGTTATATCAGGTTTCCACATAAGATTAATTGTTCCTATAGCACCGTTTCTTTGCTTTGCAATAATCACCTCTGCTTCGTTCGGATGTTCAGTATCTTTATTATAGTAATCATCCCTATATAAAAACATCACCACATCCGCATCCTGTTCTATAGCCCCGGATTCTCTTAAATCCGACAACATAGGTCTATGATCAGGTCTTGTTTCACATGCTCTTGACAGCTGTGAAAGAGCAATAACAGGAGCACTCATCTCCCTTGCAAGTGCTTTTAAACTTCTTGAAATATCTGAAATTTCCTGCTGCCTGCTTACATTTGACTTCCCGCCTCCGGTCATCAATTGCAGGTAATCAATAATTATAATATCAAGCCCCTTTTCAAGCTTCATCTTCCTGCATTTTGACCTCAGTTCATTTATAGAGATTCCCGGTGTATCATCAATAGCAAGTGAAGAAGAGCCCACACTCACAGCGCCTTCTATCAAACTGTTCCAGTCATTATCACTCAGACTGCCTGTACGAAGTTTTTGTGAATCCACATTACTTTCCATACTTAACAGCCTGTTTACCAACTGTTCAGCACTCATCTCCAAAGAAAATACCATGCATGAAATCTTTTTTCTCATCGTTATATTCTGAACAATATTAAGAACAAATGCCGTCTTTCCCATAGAAGGCCTTGCCGCCACCAATATAAGGTCTGAGGGCTGTAAGCCGCTGGTTTTATAATCTAAATCTATAAAACCTGTGGGGATACCTGTTACCGTTTCACTGTTTTTTGAAGCTGCTTCAATTTTATCCAAAACATTAAGTACCACCTCATTTATCGGAACAATATCCTTTGTTTCCTTTGTCTGAAGCAATTTAAATATCTCGTTTTCCGTCTTTGCGAAAAGTTCGTCAACTCCCTTTTC
>CALISX010000035.1 GCA_938041725.1 uncultured Lachnoanaerobaculum sp. | reverse complement strand
GTATACTGGCAGACAGGAGAACTGGGGGCCGTGGATGCAGGAGGGGGCGGAACCATTGCCCAGTTTGTGGCCATGATGAATATTGATGTGGTGGATCTGGGTGTGCCGGTGCTGGCTATGCATTCCCCCTTTGAGGTGGTATCCAAGCTGGACCTTTATAACACCTATTTGGCCTTCAAGGCATTTTATACCATTAAATAAGTCCTTTCCCAAATGTAGGAATGGCAAAAAGGAGAGATATGAAGTTAAAAAAGATTGCTGTATTATCCCTGGCAGCGCTTCTGGCTTTGGCCGGAACAGGCTGCGGTGTGAAAAAGGGAGAGGGGGACACGGAAACCACCGCGTCTGCCCAGGAGGGCGAGAGAAAACAGCCGGACAGCTATGGTACTGCAACTCTGGGAGAGTACAAGGGCATTGAGCTGCCTGAAGCAGACACTGCTGTAACCGATGCAGAGGTAGAGGAGCAGATTAAAACCAATTTGACCTTTTCCCCGGATGTGACTGCTGTGACAGACCGCCCGGTGAAGGAGGGAGATACGGTAAACATTGACTATAAGGGTACCAAGGACGGGGTAGCCTTTGATGGAGGCAGTGCTGAAGGCTTTGATTTGGTGATTGGAAGCCACCGGTTCATTGACGGTTTTGAGGAGGGTCTGGTGGGCCATTCCATCGGAGAAACGGTAACCTTGAATTTAACCTTCCCAGAGGATTATAAAAGTGAGGAATTAAAGGGACAGGCTGTGGTATTTGAGGTAAAGATCAATGCCATCAGTGTCTCCACTCCCGCCCAGCTCACAGATGAGTGGGTGGTAAAGCAGGGACTGGAGGGAGTGATTACTGTGGATCAGTACCGGGCCTATATCCGGGAGAACATGGAGGTGCAAAGAAAGCAGGCGGCAGAAAACCAGGACCGCTACAATGCCTTAATGACCATCATGGACTCCAGTACCTTTGAATTAAACCAGGAAGCCTTGGATTATGAGTTCAATACCAGCATGGACAATGTGGAAAAGCAGGTAAGCGCCCAGGGCATCAATGTGGCAGAGTATGCTGCTGCCTATGGTATGACAGAGGATCAGCTTAAGGACCAGCTTAAAAGCCAGGCAGAAAATTATGCAAAGCAGATGGTAACCGTATCCACTATTTTTGATAAGGAAAAAATGGAGCTGACGGATGCAGACTACAACTACATTGTGGAGTTAAACGGCGGCCAGGCCACCAAGGAGGAACTGGTGGAGCAGTATGGTGAAAAGGAAGTGGAAAACACTGCCAAAACCTACAAGGTGCTTCAGTTTATCATTGACAATGCAAAGAGAGTGAAAGAAACTCAGGCTGAGAGCACACCAGCCCAGGGAGCAGCAGAAACCTCTACCACGGCGGCGCAATAATGAAGGCATTGTTCTTTGACATTGACGGAACATTGATTGACGGGGGAACGGAAATCGCTCCCCCTTCTGCCATTGCAGCAATCAAGCAGGCTAGGGATCAGGGAGACCTGGTCTTTATTAATACGGGACGAGTGATCTGCATGACGGAAAACATCCGCAGGCAGTTTGGGATTGACGGCGTGGTCAGTGGCTGCGGCACCTTGATCACCATGGGAGATGAGATGCTTTTTGAAAGAAGAGTGGACAGAGAGCGGGGGATCCAGTTGAAAAAGGATATTTTGGATAACAAGCTGGACGCCTATCTGGAGGCCAGGGAGGGAATTTATTTTTTCCCCGGGCCCTATAAAAATATGTTCAGGATGGACCGCATTTACGAGGGAGTATCCGCCCATTGTCCTGTGTTTGAAGATGGATTTGTCCGGCATGATTTTGACTTTGATAAGTTCTGCATTATCCTGGACCCGGGGAAATCCAGGAGGGACTACCCGGAATTCTTTGCAGCCTGTGAAGATTTTGATATGATTGATTTGGGCCGGGGCTTTTTTGAATGTGTGCCAAAGCCCTGTTCCAAAGGCGAGGGGGTTCGGCGGGTACTGGAGCGGTATCAGATTCCGCCGGAGGATGCCTATATCTTTGGGGACAGCATGAATGATTTGTCCATGTTTCAAAGCGGTGTAAAAAATCGGATTTTAATGGGGGAACATGACACCGGGCTGGAGCCCTATGCCACCTTCCAGACCAAGAAGGTGCTGGAGGACGGTATTGCCTTTGCCATGAAGGAATTGAATATTATCTAGGTGATAGAAATGTTTTTTAAGGACGTTTGGAAGGATATCAAGGCAGTCCGGGAAAGGGATCCTGCCGCCAGAAGTACATTTGAGGTTTTGTTTTTGTACCAGGGAGTCCATGCCCTGATTATGCACCGCATTGCCCACTGGTTTTATAAAAAAAGACGGTTTTTTATTGCCCGGTGGATTTCCCAGATTTCCCGTTTTTTTACTTTGATCGAGATCCATCCCGGGGCTGAAATCGGTACCGGGGTGGTGATTGATCATGGCAGCGGCATCGTCATCGGAGAAACTGCCGTGGTGGGGGACGGATGCACCCTGTACCAGGGGGTAACCTTGGGAGGGGTGGGAACCAGTGCGGGAAAGCGCCATCCCACTTTGGGAAAGAATGTAATGGTGGGGGCGGGAGCCAAGATCCTGGGCTCCTTTGAGGTGGGGGACAACAGCTCTGTTGGGGCCAATTCTGTTTTATTAAAGCCTCTGGGAAGCTCTGCTACCGCCGTAGGAATTCCTGCCATGCCTGTAAAAATTGACGGAAAAACGGTGGAAAAAAGACAGAAGCATTATGAGATCAATGTGGATATTGCCCGTTTAAATGATACCATTGATCTTTTGAATGCCAAAATCACCCGTCTGGAGCGGGCTTTGGTCCAAAATGGCATTGATATAAATAATATTCCCTATGAGGAAGAGGAGTATACAGATTGGGTGATCTAGCAGAGGCCTTCACCTATTTGCTGCGGTGCAGGGATGGAAGCCTTTACTGTGGTTGGACTCTGGATTTGGAGAAAAGAGTCAAAGCTCATAATGGGGGCCGGGGAGCCAAGTATACCAGGACCCGTCTGCCGGTGGAGCTGGTGTACTATGAGACCTTTTCCACAAAGGAGGAGGCCATGAAACGGGAATATGCCATTAAGCATATGAATCGAAGGGAAAAGGAAGGGTTGCTTCGTGGAGCCAAGGATTGTATTTGAAGACAGGGAGCTGGCGGTGGTGTACAAGCCGCCGGGAATGGAAAGCCAGGAAAGCAGAGATTTCACAGAGGATATGGTTAGTTTTTTAAAAAAGCATTGGAGGCAGGAGTATGTCGGGGTCATCCACAGGCTGGACAAGCCGGTGGAAGGGCTTCTTTTGGCTGCCAGAACCCCCCAGGCTGCCTCTGCTCTTTCCAGGGATTTGCAAAATAAAAAAATAGAAAAGACCTATGAGGCCTTGACCCTGGGAATACCCAAAGAAAAAAGGGCAAGGCTTTTTGATTACCTGAAAAAGGATGCCAGAGGAAGCCTTCAGGATGTGGTTTCTGAAAAGGAAGCCGGGGCCAGGGAAATGGCCCTGGAGTACCAGCTGCTAAACAGCAAGTATGTCGGGGAACATCAGCTGGCCAGACTATCCATCCGTCTGGAGACGGGAAGACGGCATCAGATTCGGCTTCAATGTGCAGCCCATGGTTTCCCCCTGCTGGGGGACAGAAGGTATAATCCCGGGGCTCAGCCCCAGGGGGTGCCTGCAGCCCTTACAGAAAATGTGGCCCTTTGCGGCTGCAGTCTTTCTTTTATGCACCCCAAAACCAAAAAAAACATGACATTTAAAATCTCTCCCAGCTGGGAGGAGGTTTGGAAAAAAATATAAAGGAGGATAGGATGGCAAAGATCGGTGTTTTGTTAGCAGAGGGACTGGAAGAGGTGGAATGCCTGGCAGTGGTGGATATGCTAAGAAGGGGCAGCCAGCAGGTGGAAATGCTTTCGGTTATGGGAGAAAAAACTATAACCGGCAGTCATGGCATCGGCATTGTTTGCGACGGTTTGCTGGAGGAAGCCAAAGGGGACTGGGATCTTTTGTTCCTGCCGGGAGGGATTCCCGGAGTTCCAAATCTTGAGAACAATCCCCGGGTAAGGGAGGCTGTGAAAGCCCAGGCAGCCGCTGGGAAATATGTGGCGGCTATTTGTGCAGCCCCCATGATCCTGGGACATTTAGGTCTGCTGGATGGAAAGACCTTTACCTGCTACCCCGGCTGTGAAAAGGAATTTGACGGCAAAAATGGGGCCAGGTGGAGCGGAGCCCCATGGGAACAGGATGGAAAGATCCTTACAGGCCGGGGAGTGGGGGTGGCCATTGACTTTGGTCTGAAGCTTTTGGCAGTTCTGGCCGGGGAGGAGGCTGCAGAATCTGTAAAAAGTTCCATCCAGCATCCGGAAAGGATCTAGCACATCTTTTCCGGATGGAATACCTGGTCAAATTCCTCCTCTGTCATTAGGCCCAGCTTTTGCACTGCTTCCCTCAGGGAAATGTTTTCCTGATAGGCAAGCTTTGCGGTTTTTGCGGCGTTTTCATAGCCTATGGCAGGGCTGAGGGCGGTTACCAGCATAAGGGAACGATGAAGATTCTCCTGCATTTTTTCTTTATTGGGCCGAATGCCCTCCACACAGTGAACTCTGAAGGAGTCCATACTGTCAGCCAGCAGGGTGACAGATTGGAGGAAATTAAAAATCAGTACCGGCATGAAGACATTCAGCTGAAAATTTCCCTGGCTGGCAGCCATGGAAATCAGGGAACCATTGGAGAGTACCTGGAGGGCCACCATGGTGACGGATTCGCATTGGGTGGGGTTTACCTTTCCCGGCATTATGGAGCTTCCCGGCTCGTTTTCCGGAATAAAGATTTCCCCCAGACCGCATCGGGGGCCGCTGGCCAGCCACCGGATATCATTGGCAATTTTTAACAGATCCCCTGCCAAGGCTTCCAGGGCTCCGTGGGCAAACACCAGCTCTGATTTTGAAGTGAGGGCATGGAATTTGTTGGGGGCGGTTATAAAATCCATGTTTGTTAATTTCCCGATGTATGCTGCCGCCTTTTGATCAAAACCAGGAGGGGCATTCAATCCGGTGCCCACGGCGGTGGCTCCCAGAGCCAGGGATTTCAGGGCTTCCAGGGAAAGGGAAATATTCTGCAGATCCACCTCCAGGGAGCTTCTCCAGCCGCTGATTTCCTGGGAAAAGGCGATGGGGGTGGCATCCTGAAGATGGGTTCTGCCGGATTTTACAATTCCGGCATTTTTTTCTTCCAAAAGGCGGAAGGCCTGAATCAATTTTTTCAGGGAGGGAAGGAGCTTTTGGGTGATTTCCAGAACAGCCGCAATATGCATGGCAGTGGGGAAGGTGTCATTGGAGCTTTGGGACATGTTCACATCATCATTGGGATGCAAAAGGGGCTGTCCCGCCAGCTCATTCCCCCGGGCTGCAATTACCTCGTTCACATTCATATTGCTTTGGGTGCCGCTGCCGGTTTGCCACACTGCCAGGGGGAAATGGGCGGAAAGCTTTCCCTCTGCAATTTCCTCGCAGACAGCGGCAATAAGGTCTGCTTTTTCTTTGGATATTTTTCCCAGCTCCAGATTGGCAAGGGCGGCTGCCTTTTTCAGCCAGGCAAAGGCCCTGATCACCTGGGGAGGAATTTTTTCTGTTCCGATTCTGAAATTTTCCAGACTTCTTTGGGTTTGGGCTCCCCAGTATTTGTCGCAGGGGACTTGGACTTCTCCCATGGAGTCATGTTCTGTGCGGTAGTTCATAGTGTTCCTTTCTTGGCAGAAATTTTTCTATATTGTAGCACAGGTGGGGGCTCTCCGTCCCGCCAATCCTAGCGCAGCACCCTGGAAAAAATCAGACCTCTCAAGTGAACTTATTGCACTCTTACAGTTTAACAATCAATCTCTAAAAATCACTATACTCAAATAATCTAAATAAATCTTTATCTATAAAATCACTTTGCTTAATACCAATATTTTCTACAAGACATTTTATGCCGCCTACCCACATATAATCTTCTTCCTTATATGCTTTCTTTAGATATAGCTCTACATATTTTGTTATTTTGTCCCTCCCTATTTTTTTAATTCACTTATTGCTTGTTCGAAAATTGGCCAATTTGGATCTTGAAGACACTCAAATAAAAATGGTATTAGCTGTTCTTGTTGTGAAATTTCCAAACCTTTTATAATTTCTATAAAATTTTTCCAACATATCTTATTTTTACACTTTTTTAATTTGAAAAATTTCAGTAAATCATTTTCCTTTGCTAATTCTGATAGTATTATTTTCATGTCCGAATTTTTTATTTCTTTATTAGCATATATATTGTACCGCTCCATACTTAGCAATTGATCAATCTCCAATTTTATTACAGCTCCTTCCATTTATTTTTAAATTGGTCCCATTGCAGGTTCTCAGGGCAGCGTCCTGAGCCCTCAGAAGGCCTGGCTTCATAAAGAGCTTTTCGGGAGGCAGCTACACATGTATCCATTCATT
>CALISX010000034.1 GCA_938041725.1 uncultured Lachnoanaerobaculum sp. | reverse complement strand
GGGGAGCCCAACTGCCTGTATGCTTCCAACAAAAAGGAATGTGAAAGAATTTTTAAGGAGGGATTTGCCAACAGCCCAACCTCTTTGACCATTGCCCGGCCAGCCTATTCCATGGGAAAAACCTTTGCTCTGTCCGCATTTGAGAGAAACCGGGGAAAGTACATTGTGGCCAGGATCCGGGAGGGAAAGCCCATTTATGTGCCTGGGGACGGGAATGCTCTTTTGCAAACCGGATCAGCTTATAATACGGGCTTGATGATTGCCCGCATAGCAGAAAATGACAACTGCAAAGGCCAGGACTATACCTGCGGACACAACCGCTTCAATACCCAGGACGAATATATCCAGGCCTTTGCCAAGGTTTTGGGCAAGCCCGTAAAAATTGTGCATATCCCCACGGATTTTATGTACAGCCTAGGGAGAAAAGAGGTGGAGGAAAGTATTTTAAAGGATCTCTCCATCCACAATATTTATTTCTCTGTGGAAAAATTCCAAAAGGAATTTCCGGATTTTGTTTGGGAGTATTCCATGGAAGATGCGGCCAGAGCCTTTATCGAGCATCAGGACAAAATCGGAACCTTTGACCAGCCTTTGGAGGATCAGTTTGAGGACAAGGTACTGGAGAAATGGGAAAAGGCCATGGAGGACTTAAAAAAAGAAATTGACTTTTAGGGAACACAAAGGGATATAGGCCAGTCTGCCGGCTGGTGGGGATGTCCCTTTACAGGAATCAGGAGGGTGTATGGATAAAACCTTAGAAAGAGCATGGAATTTAACCCCGCGGCAAAGGGAGGAGTATAGAAAGCATTTGATGCCTGCTTACCGCCAGAAGGGAGGATTTCCCCTAAAGGGAGCCAAGGGCATTTATTTGGAGGATCAGGATGGCAAACGATATATGGATTTTACCTCGGAAATGTTTGCCTGCATCCTGGGATTTGGCAATGAGGAAATTGCCCAGGTGATTTATGAGCAGGCCAAGGGGCTTACCATTGTGGCCCCATTGCACCAAACGGATTTGCGTTACAGTCTGTGCCATAAAATAGCCCAGATTGCCCCGGAGAATCTAGACCGTATGTCCTTTACTGTGGGGGGAGGGCCGGCCATTGAGTCTGCCATGAAGATTGCCCTGAAAAATGTGCCGGGTTCCAGAAATTTTGTCAGCCTTCAGGGAGGATATCATGGTACCACTTTTGGTGCAGCCAATGCCACATTCCTAACAAGCAGGTTGCATGAGTGGGGGGAAGCCAATCCGGAATTGTTTCATTTTGCAGGAGTGTTATCCAATAACTGTGTCCGGGTTCCCAGACCCTATGTGTACCGGGCGCCCTTTGCCGGCAGTGAGGAGGAGATTGCAGAATATTATGCCAACATGGTTCGGGAGACCATTATCCATGGGGTGCCGGGCCCTGCAGCGGGTGTGATTGTGGAGCCGGTGCAGTCTGCGGGAGGGCAGATTGAATTTTCTAAATTATATCTGCAAAAGCTGCGGAAAATCTGCGACGAGCTGGGAACCTTGTTGATTTTTGATGAATTCCAGACCTATTGCCGCACCAACCGTTTCTTTGCCGCCCAGTACTATGATGTGGAACCGGATATTATTACCTTTGCCAAGGGACTGGGCGGGGGCATTCCGGCTGCGGGGATTTTGATTCATAAAAGGCTGCGGGGATTTGAAAATCTTATGGAGGATATGCAGACCTTCCAAAACAACCACATTGCCTATGCAGCGGCATTAAAGACCATTGAAATCATTGAAAGGGACCGGTTGTTAGACAATGTGGAAACCGTTGGCGCCGCCATAAAGGACCGGCTGAAAAAAATGCAGAAAAAGTATCCGGAAATGGGAGATATCCGGGGGCCGGGGCTGGCCATCGGGGTGGAAATGGTAAAGGATCCCAGAAGCAAAGAACCTCTTTCAGAGGAAATCATGCAGCAGCTTTTGCAGGAGGCTGTGAAACAGGGGCTCTTTTATCAGCTGGCAGAAAATGTAATCAAATTAAAGCCCCCCATTGTGATCACTTTGGAAGAGGCCAATACCGCCATGGATATGCTGGAGCGTTCCTTTGAAACGGTGTTAAGGGCATAGCAGACAAGGAGGGAAATGAAGGCGATTGTAAAATACGGGGAGGGGGCCGGGGAAGTTTCCCTGAGGGAGGTTCCGGAGCCGGTTTGCCAAAAAAATCAGGTAAAAATTGAAGTGAAGGCCTGTGCCATTTGTGCCACGGATCTTCATATTCTGGAGGGGAGCTATCCCTGGGATGTGGGGAAGGTACTGGGGCATGAATTTTCCGGTGTGATCCGGGAGGTGGGGGAAGAGGTAACCGGCTTTAAGGCGGGAGACCGGGTAGCCTCCTGCATGGAAGGGGGCTTTGGAAAATATACGGTGAAGGATTTTGATGACTGGGTATTCCCCATCCCTGGACATATTTCCTTTGAGGAGGCCGCCCTTTTGGAGCCCCTTTGTTCTGCGGCCAACAGTGTGATAAACCGTTCTTCTGTTTTGCCCGGGGATGTGGTTTTGATTGAAGGTCCTGGAGCCATCGGTCTCTTTGCCATGCAGGCGGCCCGGCTTTCGGGGGCCAGGACCATCCTCACAGGCATTGCCAAGGATGAAGCCAGATTGAAGCTGGCAAAGGAACTGGGCTGTGATTACACCCTGGACGTGCAAAGGGAAGATATCCGTCGGCTGGTCATGGATATTACCGGAGGCCGGGGCGTGGACACAGTGATTGAATGTACCGGAAGCCAGGCGGGACTGGATACGGGACTGATGCTTTTAAAGACAGGAGGCCAGCTCACCCAGGTGGGGGTTTTCGGGAAACATCCCCAGGTGGATCTGGGAAGGGTGGTCTACCACAGTCAGAAAATCGTTGGAAGCATTGCCTTTGACAGAGAAACCTGGAGGCGCTGTATTGATCTTTTGGATAGAAAACAGGTTCGGGTAAAGGAAGTCATTTCTCATACCTTTCCCCTAGAGAAATGGGAGAAGGGCTTTGCTGTGACAAAAAATCAAGAGGGGTTGCGGGTTTTATTAATCCCCTAAAGGAGGAAGATATGTTTTTACAGATGAAAAAAAGAAATATCCTTTTGGCCTTCGCTGCAAGCTTTGCCATGATGGCCGCAGCCTGCGGATCCGGCGGGGGGGCAGGCACCTCCGCCGGGGCTGCCTCGGAAAGCGCTTCCGGAGGCAGTCAGCCGGTAACCATCCGTTTTGCCCATGGCTGGGCTCCCTCCGGGGACACTGCAGTGGGAGCGAAGTTTGTGACGGATTTTGCCCAGTCCCATAAGGACAGCATCAACCTGGTGGAAGAGGTGGTGGCGGGAGATGAAATGCTTACCAAGATCAAGGTGGATATTGCCGGGGACAATCTGCCGGATGCCTGGATGTACTGGGGTTCCATGGCGGACAGCGGCAATTTAATCAAGTCCGGGCTTCTGGCTGACATGGGAGAATATTTTGAAGAGTCCCAAAAGGTGAACCAAAGCGATTATCCAGATGCCATGTTTGATTCTTTCCGGTTCAACGGGAAGATTTACGGCATTCCCACGGAATCCTATGTGGGATTTTGGTTCTGCAATAAGGAATTGTTTGAAAAATACAATTTAGAGTATCCCACCACCTATGAGGAGCTTCTGGCGGTTTCTAAAGTGTTTAATGAAAACGGCATTGTGCCCCTGGCCATGGGATCCAAGGCAGGAAATCCCGCCCACTTTTTCTTCAGTGAGCTGTTTTGCCAGTATGCCGGGGCGGAGGAAAAGTTTGCAGAGCTTACCAATGACTGGAAGGTGGACAATGAAAATTTCCGCAAGGTGGCGGGGCTGATTGAGGATATGAAAAAGAACAATGTATTTCCGGCGGATACCGTGGCCAATGGAGACTGGGGCCCCAGCTTTGCTTTGTATGATGAGGGAAAGGCTGCCATGGTGTACACCATGACCTGGCAGCTGAAGGCCTTAAGTCCTGAAACCGAGGCCAAAACCGTACAGATCAATGCCCCCAGGATGCCGGACAGCACGGTGGATCCTGCCAGTTTTGTAAGCAGCAACAGTACCTACGGTTTGGTATTTAATGCAAAATCCTTTGCAGACCCTGCCAAAAGACAGGCCCTTATTGAACTGGGAGATATGTTTACATCCGATGAGTGGGTGGAAACCATGTTCTATGAAACCGGGACCTTAAATGCCAAGAACATCACCATTGACCAGGATAAAGCCCAAATGCCTATTTTATTTTCTGTGATTGACAATGCCAAGGGCAAGGAGAAAATGTCCTGTCATTGGCTGGCCTACCCCGATGGAGAACCCTTTGGTTATTTCATGGAAAAGCTGGACGAGCTTTTTGCAGGCTCCATGTCTCCGGAGGAGTTTGCCCAGGGCTGCCAAAAGGCCTTGGATGAGGCCAAGGAAGACCAGTAAAGGGAAAGGACCCGATTATGTACGCTGCACAGGCTAAAAAAAGAAATGCCTTCATATCTGCTGCCTTCCTTTCTCCGGCCATGATTTTGTACCTGGGCTTTGTGATCCTCCCCATTGCCATGTCCTTGTACTATGCCCTGACCAAGTGGTCCGGGGCGGGGGTTCCGGAATTTATCGGACTTAGAAATTTCCAAAGGATATTCACCAATAAGGATTACTGGACCTGTTTTGGGAACACAGTGCAGTGCATCCTGTTTTCTCTGGCACTGCAGCTTCCCCTGGGACTGCTTTTTGCCTATTTGTTAAGCCGCACCCGGTTGTTTTACCGGCTGTTTCGCTCTGTTTATTTTTTGCCGGCGGTGATTTCTCCCACCGCCATCGGCACCATGTTTTTGATTTTTTTAAACGGGGACTTCGGCCCCTTTAATCAGATGCTGAAGGCTCTGGGGCTGGGTGCTTTAGCCAGGAACTGGCTCTCGGATCCGAATACGGTGCTGTATGCGGTGATGCTTCCCATGATCTGGCAGTATATCGGCCATTATATTATTATCTTTTTGGCAGGAATCCAATCCATTCCCGAGGACATTTTGGAAAGTGCCAGAATGGACGGTGCCAATTCCCTGCAGATTTTTTTAAAGATCGTGATTCCCATGCTCAAAAGCCTGATTGGGGTATGTGTGGTGCTGTGCTTTACAGGAAGCGTAAAGGCCTTTGACCAGGCCTATGTGATGACCGGGGGAGGGCCGGGGGTAAAATCCTCCTATCTGGCCATCCGTATGTATGAAAGGGCCTTCACCGACAATAAGCTGGGAGAGGGCACGGCCATTGCCATCAGCATGCTGGTATTTTCTCTTTTGTTTACCGTGATTTTTAATAAGATCAATGGAAATGAAAGTCTTGAGTATTAGGAGGGCCCATGGAGACAGTTGAACATGATAAAAAAAGACATTCCCTGCATCCTGCCACAGTTTTGAAATATCTGGCCCTGGCAGGAGCCGGGATGGGCTGCCTGCTGCCCTTTGCCTGGGTGGCCTTAAGCTCTGTAAAGCCGGACAAGGAAATCTACAGCAATTCCTTCGGACTGCCCAAGGTCTGGGTTTGGAGCAATTACGGAGATGCCTGGAAGGGTGCCCAGGTGGCTGCCAGCTTTGCAAACAGTATTTTTTATTCCTTTACCTCTGTAGCGCTGCTGGTTTTGGTGGCAGCCATGGCCTCCTATATTCTGGCCCGGGTATGGACCAGTAAAATTCTCTACAATTTTTTTGCCCTGGGGATCATGATTCCCATCCATGCAGTGATCATCCCCATGCTGATGATTCTCAGAAGACTGGGACTGGTAAATACCAGGCTGGGAATTATTTTGGCCTATACCGTGGCGGAGCTTTCCTTTAGTATTTTTATTCTGGTGGCTTTTATGAAAACCATCCCCCGGGAAATAGAAGAGGCGGCCCAAATCGACGGAAGCTCCAGGCTCCGTACCTTTTTCCAGATTATTCTGCCTGTTTCAAAGCCTGGACTTGCCACCATAGGTACCTTTGCCTTTATCAATTCCTGGAACGATCTTTTGCTGGCTTTGGTGATTACCTCCAGTCCGAAACTAAGCACCTTGAACCTGGCCTGTTTTAATCTTCGGGGACTGTATGTGCAGCACTACGGACTGATCACCGCCGGACTGATGATTATGATGATTCCCGTCATTGTGATTTATATTCTTTTCCAGGAGCAGGTGGTAAAGGGAATCACAGCAGGAGCGGTGAAAAGCTGAGAGTCCTGCTCTGGGATGAAACAGTTAGGGAAGGAAGGGGGCAAGGCCCCTTTTTTTCTTTGGGCTTGACATACTTTGACAGACGTAGTATATTTACCTTATCAGATATACTACGTCTGTCAATGTATTATCTATTGCAGTATTTTGTTTCGGTGGAGACGAAACAGTCCAAAGAAGGGAGGGGACGGGTGATTACCATAAGCAGCGATGTCATTCGGGGCTACAATGACACCATGATTTTGTATCTGCTGGGGAAGGAATCCTCCTATGGATATTCCCTTTCCAAGCAGATCAG
>CALISX010000033.1 GCA_938041725.1 uncultured Lachnoanaerobaculum sp. | reverse complement strand
AGTTCCTCCAGGGCCCTATGCACCGTTTTATCATTTCGATCCTGGATCTCTGAGGAACTCCCCACATAGGCCTCTCCCTCTGGAATCTGTGTCTCCTTCAGCCACTCCCGGTTAATAAAATCATAATAGTCGCTGGCCGCCGTGGCCTGGTCTAAAAGCCGGGTACTCTGGCTGGTGTCTGCCCTCCCGGACCGGATCGGAATAGAGACAAACTGTCCCAGCGCCGTAGAGGCTGCCAGGATCAGCACCAAAATAATCGTAAATACAGAATGTTTTCTTTGTTTGTTCATAATCCTTATACTGCCTCGTCAAAAAATACTCCCCGAAACCCTTCTACCTTCTCCAGGGAGGCGAATTTTTCTGCATGGGTATAACCAAAAATCCATCCCGTCAGTTCCCCCACGTCTGTTTCCACTGCCTCTTCTCCCTTAGGCAGCTCCTGCACAGGAATCAGCCGGGAACCGGACCGGGCTGCCTCCCAGCAAAACAATCCGTTTTGGGAAACCAGCAGGGGGTCTGTCAGTCTTAAGTAAAAGACACATTTGTCGTTTTTTTCTGTTTCTTTTAAAGCCAGATTCTTCACCAGCTCTCTAAGATCCGTAATGCGGATCATAATCCCGGGAGCAGGTTTCACCAGCTGTTTCCCAGGGCCATGCTCCAGCAAAAAAAGCAGCTCTCTGGACAAAATACATTCCTTCACTTCCCCCTGGCCCCATACAGAAAAAAGGGCCTGCATCCGATCCTCCCTGTCAAAAAACAGGCGGAGCTTCCCCCCTTCTGAAGCCAGCTCCAGCACCTCTCTGCGGTAATAGGCCTCATCCCGCAGGGCATATACATCCTTTGTTTCTCCCAGTACCTGATTCACAAAGTCTGCCGCTGCCAAAAACAGCCCCTGGGGGCTGTCATGATCCAATACTCTTTCCCTTAATCCGGCTAAGGCTTCCGGCCCCAAAAGCCTTCCCAGGTCTGCACTTTTCCATTCCTCCTTATCCGACACAAAGGCAAAGTGGAAGGGGAGATAATAGTCCTTATTGGCGGGCAGAAGATAGGTAAAGGGCACATGTTTTTTTTCCATTTCCCGAAGGGCAAATTCTAAAACCCCCCGCATTTTTCCCTGTCTTCTGGCATTCTCTGCAGTGGCCACCGCCACAATATAATCCAGGTCATAGACTCCCTGCCCCACCTTCACCCGGTAGGGGTTTAACATCAGCATGGAGGAAACCCTTCCATCTGCCCCTATATCCCCTGCCACCCGGTTGGTTTTCGTCTTTTCCCGGTAATAGTATTCTACAAAGGACCGGGAGTCCTGGGGAAAGGCCTCCCGGTACAACACTTTTGTATTTAATTTTTCCTCCTGTGTAAGAAATCGAATCATAGCTTTTGCTCAATATAATACTTTCTGGCATAATCTACAGGATAATAACTTTCCTTTGCCTGGCGCAGCCCCTCAATGCCCAGATCATCCTCCCGGTTTACAAGGACTGCCTCCGGGAAGGCATGGACCAAAAATTCCTTATTGATGGCCTGGTAAAGCCCGTTGATTTGGGGATTGGCCTTTTCAATGTGAATCACTGCCATGTTCTCCAGAGGATTGAAACTGCCAATGGAGAAGGCCTCCAAAGCCCCGTCAATGTAGATACCTCCCATACGTATTTTTAAAAGCTGGCAGTTTTGCAGAATCTCGTGGATGCCCTCCACCTCCGGATCCAGATGCTTTTCCACATCCTCCCCCTTGCTTTCCCGCCACTTGTCCAAAAAGCCAAAAATCGCCTCCCGCACATTGCAGGCACAGCTTAAATCCCGGTATTCATATCTCCCTTCATAGTTTTTCAAAAAGTTATTGTAATGATTTTTCTTTTTATGGAGTTTTTTTCCTGCCAAAGTGCGCAGCTTCTCCCCCTCGTAGAGGTAATCCCTGGCCACCACATCCTCCCGCACCAAAAACTTCCTTTCATCCGGCTTCAGGGCCAAAACCCCCTCCTCATCTGCCAGCATGATCTTTAATGGCCGGTGCAGCTCCTGATTAAAATAGTCCACCATCAGGTCAAAGCAGTAGGCCAGGTCCTCCTCTTTGCAAAGGGGCATGGCGGAAAAAGGCCTCTCCTCCTCCCCCATAAGCCACAAAAGTCCTACCTCTTCCCCGTCCCTATGGGCAATGGCTGCCCGAACATGGTGATAATCCTTCCATATGAAGCTTTCCAAGGGTACGCTGTCACAGGTACGGTTGGGTCGAAGACTGTAAAACTTATTGTACCTGGGCATATCCTGGGGTAACAGTTGTTTAAAATTTAATTTTTCTAATATTTTTTCCATATGTCTATTATAGGAGTTTTTTTCCCTTTGTCAAAGCAAATCCCCGCCCTTCTCCAAAAGACGCTCCTGTTCTTTTCTGGAGAGGGCCATCAGACCGCTTAAAAACTCCCTTCCATAGGGCAGCAAAAGGGGATCCGAGAGATTGTCCTCCGCCTTTCTTAAAACCTCCTCCTCCCGCCGGGCATTTAACACCGGCAGCTGATGCTCTATTTTATATGCTGCCACCCTTTGCACAAGGTGCATCCGCTTTTCAAACAGGCGAAGCAGCTCTTTGTCGGTTTCATCAATTTCCCTTCGGATTGTTTCTAAGGCATCCATCCTTCCACTCCTTTTTTCCAGGCTGCAGCACCGCCCCCCATGCCAGGTGTACCCGGTGCTGCCATACCTTTATCTGTGCAGCATGCTGCTGATCTGTCTTTAGTTTCCTGGATAGCTGATGAGGGATTCCACCGAGTATCCCTTGAGCTTTTCCCGGCCCTTCAGCCCTGCCAGCTCCATCACAAAGCAAATCTTTACCACAATGCCACCAAGGGCCTCCACCAGTTTGATAATGGCCTGGGTGGTGCCTCCGGTGGCAATCAAATCATCCACAATCACCACCTTCTCTCCTGGAGAGATGGCGTCCTTGTGGATTTCAAGCACTGCCTTGCCATATTCCAGATCATACTCCATGCCGACGGTTTCACAGGGGAGCTTTCCCTGCTTTCGCACGGGGACAAAGGGCTTGTGCTGGGCATAGGCCACCGGAACCCCGAAAATAAATCCCCGGGACTCCGGGCCCACAATCACATCATACGCCACCCCCCGAAGACAGTTTTGCAGACTGTCAATACTTAAGGCCAGTCCGTCTGCATCGGAAAGAATCGTAGTTACATCCCGGAAAATAATCCCCGGCTGGGGAAAATCCGGAATACTTCTTACATAATCCTTTAATTCCTTCATGTTGTTCTCCCATTACATATACAGGGGATGGGCCTCCATCAAAGCCGCAACCTCTCTGCGGATATCCTCTGCCCTTGTGTCAAATGCAAAGGCTGCCTCATAAATCAACCGGGCAATCAGCTCCATATCCTTTTCCTTGAGTCCCCGGGTGGTAACCGCAGGGGTACCGATGCGCACACCGCTGGTAGTGAAGGGACTCTCCGGGTCATTGGGCACGGTGTTTTTGTTCAAAGTAATGTATACTTCGTCACAGCGCCTTTGCAGCTCCTTGCCGGTGATCCCCGTCCCCCGCAGGTCCAAAAGCATCAGATGATTGTCTGTGCCTCCTGTTAAAATCTGAAATCCCCTGGCTGTTAAAGCCTTTGCCAGGGCCTGGGCATTTTTTACCACCTGTTCCTGGTATACTTTAAACTCCGGCTTCAGGGCCTCCCCAAAGCAAACCGCCTTGCCTGCAATCACATGCTCCAAGGGACCCCCCTGGATCCCCGGGAACACTGCCTTGTTAAAGTTGAATTTCTTTTGGGCCTCCTCCTGGGCCAAAATCAGCCCGCCCCTGGGACCCCGGAGAGTTTTATGGGTGGTGGTGGTAACCACATCCGCCAGGTCCATAGGGGAGGGATGGAGTCCCGCTGCCACCAGCCCAGCAATATGAGCCATGTCCACCATGAGATAGGCTCCGACCTTATCCGCTACCCGGCGGAAGGCTTCAAAATCAATGGTTCTGGCATAGGCGCTGGCCCCGGCAATGATCAATTTCGGCCTGGTTTCCAAAGCAATTCTTTCCAGAGCATCATAATCAATGAACCCTATATCATCCACCCCATAGGGAATGATTTCAAAATATTTTCCGGAAAAATTCACCGGCGATCCATGGGTCAGGTGGCCCCCATGGGCCAGGTTCATCCCCAGCACCCTGTCCCCATGCTCCAGCATGGCCAGGAACACAGCCATATTGGCCTGGGCACCGGAATGGGGCTGTACATTGGCATAGGTGCAGCCAAAAAGGGTTTTGGCCCGTTCAATGGCCAGCTCCTCCACAATGTCCACATCCTCGCAGCCCCCATAGTAGCGCTTTCCCGGATACCCTTCGGCATACTTATTGGTGAGCACACTGCCCATGGCAGCCAAAACAGCCTCGGAAACAATATTTTCCGAAGCAATCAGCTCCAGATTCCTTCTTTGCCGATCCGCCTCCTTTTTTACAGCCGCCCCCACCTGGGCATCATACTGCTCTAAAAAATCCATTGCCTGGTTAATCATATCTCCTCCATAAAAACAAGCTTTGCGAATACCCAGTATACAATACTTTATGGTAAATTTCTACATTTCCAGTGGCTGATCACCAGCTGCAAAGTGGAGTGGCCCCGGTATACATTTTCCTGGGGATAATAAATCACATCCATCCGGTCCCCCGGCCTTACCTGGGCTCCCAGAGCCTCCCCCGCTCCAAAGACGATTCCCTCCATTTCACAGCCGTCACTGCCCCGGAGCAGAAGCTTCGCCGTATTCCTGTCCTGTCCCATCAGCCGAAGGGAAAGCACCTGCACATCCTTTTGGGCAAACTTTGGTTTTTCATTTCCATTGCCAAAGGGGGCCAGCAGGTTAAGCTCCTGAATCAATTCCCTGCTTACGTAGGAAAAGGGCAGTGCCACATCAATCCAGACCTTTTCAATAAAATCCTCCTCTGTAAGCCTTGCCCTTTGGTTTAAAGCCTGCCGAAAGGAAGGCACATCCTTTTTTAAAATGCTCATTCCCGCCGCCATAGGATGTCCCCCGAACTTCGGCAAAAAATTCTTCACCTGGCACAGGGCCTCAAAAATATTATAGGCTTCAATGGAGCGGGCAGAACCCTTGGCCATATCCTTCTGCTCCGCAGGACATAGGATAATAGCAGGCTTTCCAAAATACTCCCGTACCCTTCCTGCAATGATACCTGCGATGGATTCGTGGCAGTGTTCCAAATACACCACCAGCACCTTATCCCTTCTGTATTTTTCCTCCACCTCCAAAAGGGCCTGTTCCACATTTTCCCGGGTCAGTTCCTTTCTTTTGTCATTGAGCAGCTTTAAATACACAGCCTTTTCCATGGCCTGTTCCCTGTTTTCACAAAGCAGCAGTCCCAAGGCTGCCTGGGCTGTTTCCAAACGCCCCCCTGCATTCAAGCATGGACCCAGCACAAAACCGATATGATAGGGGGTCAGCTCCTTTTCCAAAAGCCCCGTTACCTCCATAAGGCATACAAGTCCTGGATTTTGGGTTTGTTCCAAGGCCTTCAGTCCCTGTCTTACCAAAACCCGGTTTTCCCCGGTAAGGGACATCACATCTCCCACTGTGGCTATGGCTGCCATTTCCATAAATCCCAGTCTTTGCCATTCCCTTTCCCAATCAGAAACCTGCTCCATAAACAGCAGCTCCATCAGCTTATAGGCCACAAAGGCCCCGCAAATCCCGGGAAAGGGGTAGGTACAGTCTTTTTGCCTGGGATTGACAATGACATCTGCCTCCGGCAGCAAATCCTCCCCCCTTTCATTCTTTTGCACCTCATGATGGTCCGTCACCAACAGGGTCATTCCCAGCTGCTTTCCCAAAGCCAGAGCCTCATAGGCAGCAATGCCATTGTCACAGGTCAGAAGGGTATCCACTCCCTCCTCCGCCGCCTGGCGGATAATGCTTTCATTAATGCCATAGCCGTCCTTTACCCGATGGGGAATCACCCCGTCCACATTGGCTCCCAAAGTCTTTAGTCCGGCAATTAAAATATAACTGGAGCAAACCCCGTCAATGTCATAATCCCCCACCACCCGGATCTTTTTTCCGGCGGAAATTTTCTCCCTTAAGATACGGGCTGCCTCCATGGCTCCCTTTAGTTTTTGACCGGAATGGAGACACTCCCTGCCCCCCTGTAAAAACAGGGGAAAATCCTTTTCTTCCACCCCCCTGTTCACCATAATTTTTGCCACTATCGGGGAAATGGAAAAACGGGAGGACAATGCTTGAAATTCCCCCCGCCTGGTATACAGCATCCACTGCGTTTTTACCATACTCATATCCTTGTCTTAATGATTGCCAAATGGCGGTTATCGGAAACCGCCTGGCTAAACACTGTGAGCACCTGTTTTTGCAGTGTATTTTCCGGGTCAAAGCGCAAATCCACTGCTGTATCCTCCTTGATGTCTGTTAAACAGTCATACAGGGCATCCAGATTCCTTCCATAGCA
>CALISX010000032.1 GCA_938041725.1 uncultured Lachnoanaerobaculum sp. | reverse complement strand
CAGCATGCCCAAGCCAAACATTACAGCAGTGGCAATGATTCCCAAAACCGGTGCTGCAAAGGCATCGGTGCCGAAAAACTTCATGGGAATGGCATTCTGGATCTGGGGAGATCCGGGAATGGCTGTCATTGTATAGGTAAAGGCGCCCAAAGCAATGGCACCGGGCAGGAATCTCTTGGGGATTCCCACTTCTCTATAGAGTTTTGCACCAATGGGGTAAATGGCAAAGGCCACCACAAACAGGGACACGCCTCCATAGGTCAGCAAAGAGCAGGAAAGCACCACAGATAAAACTGCCATTTCCTTTCCTAATCTGGAGGTGATGAATTTGGAAATGGAATCAGCAGAGCCGGACTCCTCCAACACCTTTCCAAAAATCGCTCCCAGCATGAAAATAGGGAAATAGTTTTTTACAAAGTTGCCCATGCTTACCATGAACTTCTCTGTGTAATGGGCCATTAAATGGGGATCCTCCCCCATGGAAAGGGTTCCGATAATAACCGCCAAAAGGGCCAGCAAAGGGGAAACCGCCACCACTGAGAAACCTCTAAAGGCCAAAAACATCAACAGCCCCAGCGAGAGAACAATTCCTAAAATTCCTATAATCTGCATTATATTTTCCTCTTTATTTCCTTTATTTTACTGAAGCTCCAGCCCCATCAGTGCATCTGTGAAAATCCTTGTATCCATTTCCTTAAGATCCCTGGCAATCACAGGAGTAAAGTCCATTTGGGCCAGAATATCCCTTTCCAGGTCCACCCCGGGGGCAATCTCCGTAACCATCAGTCCCTCAGCTGTCAGTTTCAGAACACAGCGCTCCGTAATATAGGTGACCTCCTGGCCTGTCTCCAGAGCATATTCAGCGGAAAAGGTAATCTGCTCCACCTTCTTGATGAATTTCTTTTCTCTGCCCTCCTGCAAAATGGTAAGCTTTCCGTCCTTAACCTCCTCCTTCAAGCCCCCGGCAGTAAAGGTTCCGCAGAAAAATACTTTTTTGGTATTTTGTGAAATATTAATAAATCCGCCGCATCCCGGGATCCTGGGACCGAATTTGGACACATTAATATTTCCCTTTTCATCACACTGGGCCAGACCCAAAAAGGTGGCATCCAAACCGCCTCCGTCGTAAAAATCAAACTGCACATCCTGATCCAAAATAGACTGGGGATTGACAGCACCGCCAAACTTCAGGCCTCCCAGAGGCACGCCGCCGGTGAGTCCGGCCTCTACGCTCAGAGTAATCTTGTCCCCCTGTCCCTCTTCATTGGCCACGGCTCCCACCAGCTCCGGAATGCCAATACCAAGGTTGATGGTGGAATAGGCCTTCATCTCCATAGCGCCTCTGCGTCCAATCACCTTTCTGTTATCCAGAACCGGAGGTGTTACCCCGCTTAAAAGCATCTTTGCATCACCGCAGTAGGTAGGATTGAAGACTTCCCCATATACCTGCTCGTGGAACAAAGCCGGATCACTGGTTTTCACCACCACATCCACAAGGGAGCTGGGAATCTTAACATATCTGGGATCCAGAGAATTGGCATTCACAATTTCCTTTACCTGAACGATAACGGTTCCTCCATTGCTTTTGCAGGCAAGGGCCATGTTGGTGGCATCTAAAGAGGCCACTTCCTCCTGCAGACTCACATTGCCCAGTTCATCCGCAAAGGTTCCCCGGATCAGCACAAAGTCCAGCTTCGGGGTTTTGTAGTACAGATAATCCTCTCCCTCCAGCTGCACCCTGCTTACCAGATCCTCCTTGGTCACTTCATTGAGCTTTCCACCTTCCTGCTCCGGATCTACAAAGGTCTTCAGTCCTACCTTGCTGATGGTTCCCTTATTTCCGGAAGCTGCATCCCGAAAAACATGGGAAAGCACGCCCTGGGGGAAGTTATAGGCTTCAATCTTATTTTCCAGTACCAGCTTTTGCATCTTGGGTGCCAGATTCCAATGTCCTCCCACCACTCTTTTCAACAGTCCCTCCAGAGCCAGACGGTTCAGAGCCTTCTCCTTGCCATCTCCCTGTCCTGCAGCATAATACAGTGTCAGATTTTTGGGGCTGCCGGTTTCCTCAAAACGCTTACCAAGGGCCATCTCAAGTTCCTCAGGAACACCCAGACCCACAAATCCGCTGGTGGCAATACAGGCCTCGTCCTGAATCAGAGCGGCGGCCTCCTGTGCTGTCATAAATTTTACTCTCATATCCCTATCCTTTATTTACCCTTCTTCATCACAATTGCTTTTCCAGATCTCCCTGCCCTTTGGCAGCAGCTACTGCGCTTTTTTCGGCGGAAGCACTGTGGCCATACCCTCCAGCACCACTTCCCCATCCTGGTTGGTGCATATGGTCTTCAGCTTTAAAATCTTATCCTTGATTTTCTCCACGGCCTCCACAGTGGCTGTAATGGTATCCCCAAAGTATACCGGCTTTTTAAAACTCAGCTCCTGCCCCATATAGATGGTGCCCTCTCCGGGAAGCTGCATTCCCAAAACTGCTGATACCAGCCCTGCCGTCAGCATGCCATGGGCAATCCGCCTGCCGAACATGCCCTTTTGGGCTGCTGTCTCGTTGATATGAGCCGGATTCAAATCACCAATAATACCTGCATACAGATACACATCTGACTCTGTAATGGTTTTGGCAAAGGATGCCTTGTCACCGATATTGATCATGTCAATACTTTTGCCGCTCATACACTACCTCCTTGTGTTTGTTTTATTTTGCAATACAATCCCTGCATTTCCGACTGCCATTTTCCTTCTCTGCAGGATGTAAATGCGTACATTACATATTGTCAGGACCTCCCCACATAAATTTAGAAACCAAAGCTGGTATCCCCCATAAATCATACAAGTTGCCCATCTCGGTTTCTCTTAAGAAAAAATCCTGTTTTCAGAATACCACTTATAAAAAATACTGTCAATATTCTATATAAAAAACAGTGATTGTTCGGCTTTTCCTTATGGAAAATATTGATAAATCCTAAACACTGTTTTTTTACTGTATATAATCTGAATTATTTAATAAATATGCATAGCTTTTTGATTGTATAAAATTATACGATTTTTCCATAAAATCCCAGGCCTATAGCATGCAACGTGGTGGAGACTGCCGCCAATAAATGCAGCAGGGGGCTCAATGGCCCCCTGCTGCATTTATTCCATTTTTTGCCTCCCTGCTTTATCCTCAGCAGCCATTTTTCTGCATACCAAAATCAGCATCACCACAACAGCAATCAAGGGAAACCCTGCAATAATGGAAATCAGCTGTACTGCCTTAAATTCCCCTGTCATACAAAGGCCTATGGACAAAAAACAAAAAATCAAGGCCCAAAGGATACGGTTCCAACGAGCCGGCTCCTCATCAAACCGCAGTTTCTTTGTTGTTGACGAGGCAATGACAAAGGCACAGGAATCTATGGTGGTGGCAAGATAAATAAAGCAGAGGAGACAAAGAAAAATCATGGTTAGCCGGGAAAAGGGAAGTGTTTTTAAAATCTCAATGATGGCCCTGGACTGGCCCTCCTGCTGCAAAACCCCGGATACATCAAGAATTCCATTTTTCTGCAGATACAGGGAATAGCCCCCAAATACCATAAAACTCAATGCACATCCCATGCTGCCGTATAACAGCTGCCCCCACACCACGCTTTTAATCGTCCTTCCCCTGGAAATTCTTGCCACAAAAATTCCCATCATGGGCATAAAGGCCAGCCACCATCCCCAGTAAAAGACGGTCCAGTTTTCCACAAATGCGCCGTCGCCAAAGGGATCCATCCAGGTATTCAAACGAATAAACTCCGACACATACAGTCCCAGAGAATTTACCTCCATTTTGAAACTGCCCATAACATCCCCGCAAAGTGTCACCAGTATCATAAACGCAACAGCAATTATGATATTGAAATTACTCAGCCTTTGAATGCCCTTGTCCAGACCCAGGTAAACAGACCCGCCAAAAATACATACCCAGACCAGCAGAATAAAAATATTCACCGGAAGCTCCCAGCTTTGGGGCAGGGAAAAAACGTAGCGGATAATGATAGAAAGCACTGGTGTTCCAATTCCCAGCGAGGTGGCAATGGAGCCTATAATTCCAAATACAACCAAACCGTCAATCAATACAGCCGCTGCTTTTTTCCATTTTCTCCCTGGGATCAGTTCTGTACATGCCGTGCTGAGATTGAGTTTTGTTCTTTTTTTTACAAATACCCCATATCCCACTGCCACTGTGGCCGGCATGTAAAAAGCCCAGGCACTTAATCCCCAATGGAACTGCCCATACATATGTGCATACTCATAGGCTTCCCTGCTGAAGGCTTCCAAATGAAAAGGAGGAGAGGAAACATAATAAATCGGCTCCAAAAACCCCAATATAACGATACTGGTTCCCACACCCGCTGTAAAAAGCATGGCAATCCAGGAAAAATTCCCGTATTGGGGCTTCTCCCCCTCCTCCCCCAGTACCCGATTGCCAAAGGGACTTAAGGTAATCCATACAAGGAATACAAAGCAGGAGATACAGGCAATATAATACATCCATCCCAGATTTCTGGTACAAAGAGCAAACAGAAAATCTATAACAGGATGTACAAACTCTTTTAAAAAAACCAAACTTACGGCCACAAAGAGAGTAATCATTAATACAGGAAAAAAAACCATTTTTTCTATGTTTTTGAATATATTCATACACCTCCCTTCCTGCTTTCTTTTACTCTCCCATAATAATCAGCGCATCAGCCACCCCCACCCCATCCGGGTAAACAAACAAGGGATTAATATCCAACTCCTTCAATCTATCCTTGTGGTCAGCAGCAAATTCAGCAACCTTTACCATGGTATCCGCCAGTGCCGTAAGATCACAGGCCTCTGCACCTCTATAGCCCTTTAGCAAAGGATATCCCCTTAGGGATTTCAGCATTTCCAGGGCCTCCTGCCTGTCGATGGGAACGGGGCGCAAGGATACATCGCCAAATAATTCTACAAAGATTCCGCCCAATCCCACCATCAGCATTGGACCAAACTGGGGATCGTTTTTAACACCCAGGATCATTTCCACTCCCGGTTTCAACATCTCTCCCATTAAAACCCCATTGATTCTGGCCTTTGGTTTTTTGCTTTTGGCATTTTCCATAATCTGTGCAAATGCTTCACGGGCCGCCTTTTCTCCCATGATGTTCAGCTTCACTCCCCCTACATCACTTTTGTGTAAAATATCCGGAGATTCTATTTTCATGGCAAATTTTCGGTCTGCATGCTTATTTGCCAGCAATGCGGCCTCCTGTGGATTTTGGACAATGCATTCCTCCTCTATGCCTATCCCATAATCAGAAAGCATTCTTTTACTTTCATGCTCTGAAAATGCCCGGATACTCTTCGGCTCATCTGTAGGAATAGCAATAACAGGGATTCTATTTGCCCCTCTAAAGGCAATATATTCTGACAAATAGCGCAAAAGTTTTAAAGCATATACCGGCGGTGGAAGCACAGGAACCCCTAGATCCGCAAGTTTTTTTAGGTACTCCGGATTTCTCGTATTTTCTGCAAAGGGCATCAATGCAATCGGTTTCTTATACCCCTCCTCCACCACCTTTTTGATCCCCTTGTACATATAATGAATAGCCGGATCAAAGATTTCAAAAAGCAAAGTATAACCTATAATTACCATGCCAATATTTTTATCCTTCATTACCGTACGCAGGGCCCCTGCATAAAGCTCTGCATCATACGAAAGAGTAGCTGTGGTATCTAAAGGGTTATTGGGTGTAGCATAAGAAGGAAGCTGTCTCTTCAAGGCCTCTATGGTTTCCTGGTCGAAATCCGGATATTTTATCCCATTCAAAAATCCCACATCTGCAGCTATAGATGTCTCTCCTCCTGATAAAGACATAACCGTATAAGTATCCTGTGTTGGGATATGGGGAAGCACCGAAAGCATCATGGACATAGCAATAAGCTCCTCTAAATCGTCTACCCTGATGGCGCCGAATTTTTTGAGCACTGCATCAAAAGCCTGGTCAGAACCTGCAAGACTTCCTGTATGGGAAGCTGCAATTTCTGCACTTTTGGCGCTTTTTCCTGCCTTTAAGATAACTACCGGTTTGTTTTTTTGAACTGCTTTATGCAAGGCCCGGATAAATTTTTCCGGATTTTTTATTCCCTCAATGTAGGCTGCAATTACCTTGGTATCCTCATTGTCTGCCAAAAAGTGGAGATAATCTTCCATTTGCACCGCCTTGGCATTTCCTGCTGATATAACATGGGAAAAAAGCATTCCAGGACTATCCATCATGGAAAGGCACAGCTGCCCGCTTTGGGAAACCACACCCACCCGGCCTCTTCGGTCTCTCTTCTCTGAAACAAAGGCAAAGGAAAAAACTTGATCAATATAATTGACAAATCCGGCGCAATTGGGACCCATAACTGCAATCCCCAGTCTCTGAGCCGCCTGGCAAAGCTCCTCCTCCTTTTCCTTTCCTTCTTTTGTTCTTAATTCCCCATAGCCGCTTGCATAAACCACAGCTCCCTTACAGCCTTTTTTAGCCCCTTCTTCTAAAAAAGGTATGACGGTCCTTTGGGGGGTGCACACAACCATTAAATCTATACTGTCTGGAATTTCCGCTATACTTTTATAGCATTTTTCACCAAACACTGTCTCCCTGTTGGGGTTTACAAAATACACTCGCTCCAATTTTTCTTTATAGGTAAGTATATTTCTGCACGTGTCTCCGCCAAATCCTTCCTTTTCACTGGCTCCAATAACAGCCACCGACTCCGGTGCAAGCAGCTTCCTTAAATCCATCGCTCTTCCTCCCGTCTGCTGCTGGCTCCTTGTCTAAAGCAAAGCCCATTTTTACTATTTCTTTTTCCTTTTTTTTCAAAATAAACATCAATGGCTTTTTCCAAATATTCCGGCTTGAAAAGATCGCTACTGGCCGCCAATGTTCCCAACATCACGATATTAGCGCCCTTGGGATTGCCTAGTTCCTTTGCAATATCCACCGCATCAACCTTCACCACTCTGATATCGTCCCTATACTGCCTTTCTGCCGGAACCACCGAAGAATTTACCAACAACAAACCGCCCGGCTTTAGTCTGGGTTCAAATTTGTCAATAGCAGGCGTGTTCATGGTAAAAAGAATATCCAAAGTCTTGCAAATAGGACTGGCAATTCTTTTATCACTAATCTTCACTGAACAGTTTGCTGTTCCTCCTCTCATTTCTGAACCATAGGAAGGATAGAATGTCACATGCTTTCCCTGTTCCATGCCTGCATCAATCAAAATCATACCGGCAGTAAGGATTCCCTGTCCTCCAAATCCGGCACAAATGATCTCCGTCATCTCTTTCCCTCCTTTACATTATCCTGAAATTCTCCCACGGGAAAATATGCCATCACTTCATCTTTTATTCTATCCGCCACATGGCAGGGAGGCATGTTTAAATTTGTGGGACAAGCCGAGAGTAACTCCACAAAGCAGAGCCCTTCATTGGCCATATGCTTTTCAAAAGCCTTTTTAATATATTTCCTGGCTTTATTAATATTGGCTACATCACATAAAGCAGCCCTTGCCAGATAGGCAATCTTAATCCCTGATAAAGCATGCTCTATACGGAAGGGCATACCAGATTTACAAGGATCCTTTCCATAGGGTGTAGATGTAGTCTTTTGATTGGGAAGGGTGGTGGGTGCACATTGCCCCCCTGTCATCCCATACACACTGTTATTAATTACAATTACCACCACATTGTTATTTCGAATGGCCGCATGCATAGTTTCTGCCATTCCAATGGAATATGCTGCCCCATCTCCTATGTATGCCATAACCGGATTTGCTTTCCGTACCTTTTTGGCCCCGATGGCACTAACAATAGGCCTTCCATGAGCAGCCATGATGGTATCAAACCTCCACATATCTATGGTCAAGGAGCCACATGCCACATCCACAACAGCAATCAGCTTCTCGCTCAGACCCATTTCCTCCATGACCTCAGCCACCAGTCTGACAGCCTGCCCATGCCCGCATCCGGGACAAAATCCGCTCTGCATAAATGTAATCGTATCAGGTGCTTTTAATTTCATCCTGTTCGCCCCCTTCCATACCCTGCAGGATTTGCTCTGCCCTGTTTAATATATCTTCTGTTTCCGGAATCCCAAAAATAGATCCAAAGTGAACAACAGGCCTGGTATCTCTCGTGGCCAATCTAACATCGTCTACCATCTGCCCCAAAATATTCATTTCCACTGTCATAAATGCTTTGGCGCTCCGAACTTTGGCAAAGGCAGTTTCTGGGAACGGATACAGGGTAATGGGCCTAATCAGACCGATTTTCATGCCTTTTTCTCTTCCCGCATCCACTGCATCCATTGCCACTCTTGCACTGATCCCATAGGCCACTAAGATAATATCCGCATCCTCTGTCCGGATGCTCTCATATCTTTGCTCATTCTCTACTATAGCCTGATATTTTTTGCGCAGAAAGGTCTCGTAACCAGGATCTGTATAGTAGGCATTTTGAATTTTTCTTTGTACACTGCCCTTTTTACACCCTTTTAGACTCCATTCATATTGATCAATATCATGCTCCCTGTAAGCAGGAAGCTCGGCTGCCTCTATCATCTGGCCAATAGCCGCATCCGAAGCAATCAATACGGGGTGGGTGTATTTTTCAGCAAGATCAAAAGCAAGGGGCATAAAATTAGCATTTTCCTGTACTGAGGCCGGTGCCAGAACAATAGTCCTGTAATCACCATGTCCTCCTCCTCTGGTCATTTGCCAGTAATCTCCCTGGCTTTGTGCAATATCTCCCAATCCACTTCCAATCCGCATTACATTGATAATCACGGCCGGAAGCTCTGAGGCCACTAAATAGGATATTCCTTCTTGTTTAAGAGAGAATCCCGGCCCCGAAGAAGAAGTCATAGCTCTGGCTCCTGCTGCTGCTGCCCCCAGCACCATATTAATGCCGGAAAGCTCCGACTCCGCCTGAATAAACTCTCCCCCCACCTCTTCCATCCTCCATGACAGATATTCCAAAATCTCTGTTTGAGGCGTGATGGGATATCCACTGTAAAAACGGCACCCGGCAGCAAGTGCTGCCTCAGCAAGTGCTTCATTGCCCTTCATTAAAATTTTTGACATATCGACACCTCCACTTTACCTGATTTCAAAAACATAGTCAGGACATACCCGATAGCATGAGCCACAGCAAATGCATTTTTCATGATCCACCTCTATTACATTGTATCCCTTGGCATTTGCCGTCAAAGTAAAGCGAATTGCGTTTTTTGGACAGAACTTGATACAGTATCCGCACCCTTTGCATCTATTGGTGTCTGTATACACTCTTTCCTTTTCCATATTGATATCCTTTCAAAAACAATTACTGTTTTGTACCAGGAATGATTTCTTTTCCTCTCCTTCTGCTAACTGTAATGGATAACAGGACACCTATAAAACCACTGACCGCAAGGAAAATAAAGATATAGGTGTATCCCCCTCCCCCGTGAGCATCCAGCCAATGGCCAAAAATCATATTGTATATGGTATCCGGTAAATATCCTATGATGGAAGCAAGTCCTATAGCCGTAACTGTCATAGCCCGGGGAATACCGCATTCACCCAGTGCAGAAAATATGACACCGTATACCATCATAGTCACTGCACCTGGCAGCAGGGTATATATCCCTGCCAATGTCCCATTCATATGATTGGGCAGCAACAATACCCCGAGAAAGGTAACTGCTACAAAACCAAATCCTACTGCAAGCCATTTTGAAGTTGATTTAAACACCTTATCTGCCAGAAGTCCGCCGATGGGAGAAAGAAGCAGGAACACATAATTCCTTATGATGGAAAATGCTCCTGATACAGTAGCCGAAACTCCCTTTACTTCTGTTAAATAGGGCGTAAAATAGGATATACAGGAATAGTACCCATATCCTGCCATAACAATAAAAGAAAATACCCAGATAATGGGCTGCCTCAGCAAAAAGGCCGCATCTTTGAACTTAAATTTACTGTCCTCGTCCTCCTCTGCCCTTTTCTTGTCGTCCATCAAAAAGATCAAAAGGACAGCTGCAAATATAACAGATACCGCCCCCACTACCACTGCTCGGAAAAATCCGCCCTTAACATCGCCTTTTGCCGTATTGTATGCCAATAATGCAAGAAATTGAACCAGAGCCGCCGAAACTCCGTTACAGGCATAATATATGCCATACATGAATCCCTGCTCTTCTTCCGTTCCAACAATACGAACAGCCTTCATTAAAGAAGACCAAAAGACAAAAGCTGTTGAAAAAGATAGACCAACCCAAATAAAAACCGCAAGGACATAATGAAAGGTAAACGCATATAATAATCCTAAAAATCCTGTGGCCATAAGGGATATGATCAAAACCTTTTTCGGTTTAAACTTATCAGCCAGTAACCCCCCTGGAATATACAAAATAGTATTTGCAATTCCGTATATAGAAACAAGAAAAGCTGACTGCGTATTCGCTATATGCATCGTTTCAACCTGCGCATCGTAAAAAACATATTTGATGAAGGGAAGAAAGTATATCGAGCCCCCGCTGATGCCCAGTGCTATAATCGTAAGATATTTCTTAAATTTCGTATCCATATAACAACCATGCCTCATACAAAAACATTGTTTTTATATGAGGCAGCAAACCTCAAGATGAAAGATATTTGTTTGCGGCTATCCTTTCCTTCTTTTTTCTCCCATCCTTCCACACCCTGCAGATATCTTCCCTCTTTTAAAAATCTGGTGTATCCGACTTATCTGGTAAAAACAGCTCCAAAGCAATATCCCTTGTATACCGTCCTGTCTCCTTCGCCTTTTCAAACAAAAGCCTCGTCTGCCGTCTGATAATTTCCTCTGTGTCCTTTACAATTGCCTCTGGAGCAGTGTCACAGCCCTGGAAAATCAGAGCCTCATAAATCCGGATTCCCCCCATATTGGAAATAAAATCCACTGCCACATCAATTCCTTTTTTCTTTAAAATTTCGTCCGCCTCTGGTGTGGTGGGAATATTGGCTGCTTCCACAATCAAAGAAGCTTTGATCCTGTCGGCATTCCCCTTATGGATCACATCCTCTAATGCTGCAGGCATCAAAATATCACACTCTGCCTCCAGACATTTATCATTTTCATACTCCTCGTAGTCAGGTTCAAAAGCCGCAGGATTAAGCTCTCCCTTAGGCAGCTTTGTCTCCACCAGCTTTTTTATATCAAGACCTCTTTTGCAGTAAACAAAACGATTCGCATCAGCAATACCGACCACCTTATAATCAAGTTTATCAAAACAATTGGCAGCGCTGGCGCCCACACAGCCAAAGCCCTGTATTACCACTGCAGCTCCCTCTTTTCCCTTCTTGATTTTCCATGCTTCATCTGCAGCAAATACTACGCCATAACCGGTGATCATGTCATACATCAAAAAGCCATCATATTTCTCTCCACAAGCAAGATCATGGTTCTTAATACCCTGCTGAATCTTGGGATCAGCGAGCATGGCTTTTGTCTGGGGGAAACCGATTCCCTCTTCCTCAAATACCCTTAGCACATAGCCGTAATCCACTCCCAGGTCTCCTCCTATGGAAACTCCCGCTTTAATATAGGGAGCTATTGCGCAAAGGAACCTCCGCAAAACATCTTCTGCATCTGATGCCTTATAATCATATCGAATTCCAGCTTTGCACCCTCCTGTACTTACTGCCTCACAAGCCTTATACTTATAACCCATTGTGGTCGCAAGCCGGACCACCTCTTCCTTAGTCACCGTAGGATGCATACGGGTTCCGCCTCCAGCATAGTGCTTGACAAAATTGTAGACACAAAGCCATCCCACAGCTTCAGTCTCCGTATCATTCCATTCCACCAACAAATACGGTTTGTTACTCAATGTTTTTTCCTCCTTTCATATGTCAACGCTATATTTATTACAATAAAAGTTGTTCCAGTCTTTTTTCAGATAAATATAGCAAATACTTCCTTTAGTATATATATATATTGTCAATATTAAAAAATATTTTGATATTATTCAATAATTTTTCCTTAATTCAACTTATGAATTGATATTATTCAATAAATATAAACATATTACGAGAACAATTTATATGTTATTGTGATTTTCAACTTTTGTAAATTTTACATATGCTTTTATAATTTTTTTGTTAATTTGCAACAAAATCTCCTCATCCAATCACACTCCACATCCCGCCTGAATACTGCAGAAAAAGCGCAAAAGCAGATTCTCTGCAACGCCAAACTAAAAAGAGCTGCGAAAATGATCTCTCATTCTCACAACTCTTTATATTTACAGATATCCGGCAAAAGGCTGCCTTCCTTTCTCTATCCTGGGTGAACAGTCCCCCTGCACCAATTCCCCTTATAAAATCAAAACGGCGATTTGCTTTTGATTCTCAAAAAACTCTCCTTAAAAATTGCAAATTCCATCTTCTATTCATTTCTCAAAATATTGATATCATGCATTCCGGTACTAAGAAGCACACTGCGATTTTCTACAGAACAAAACCCTCCGGCTTTTGCTGCATCAGCAATCTGACCCTTTAGTACACCTATGGGCATTCCTTGTAAATTAAACGCCATATAGCCTAAAATCATATCCCACGGTCCGGAATAATCCGGTTCAATTCCTTCATTCAAGCACACAACTACTCCGCCAGGATTTAATGCCTTTTTCAACTTTGCAAAGAAATTTGCACCCCCTGCAATGGCGAATAACATAATGGATGAGCAGAGAATCAGATCATACCCACTGCCAATATCATCGTTTATAAAATCTCCGGTTTTGACGAAAACGCTATCTTGCATATGAGAAAGCTCTACGCTTTCTTCAATAAGCGGCTGCATATCCGGTCTATCAAAAAGAACGCCCCTGCGGCTGCTTACGTCCTGTACAACTGCAATGCCAAGACAGCCTGCACCGCAGCCCAGATCCAATATTTTGTGAAGGGATTTATACTCGGGAAGGGATCGAAGGATTTCTAACAACTCATATTGACGTACCCCTGATTGAGCATCACGCATCGCCTCACCATAAGATGCAAAATCCATAGACTGCTGTGTCTGTGCCTGCGGTTTAGGACCTTCTTTCACTTGTTGTGCCACGTTTCCAAGACTCATTCCTTGATTATTGCAGAAAAATGCCAGCACACTTCCCATATATGCAGGCTTTCCCTTGACCAGATATTTTGTGGTTTCCGGCATATTACAAAATGTATCTCCATTTCGCTCAAGATAACTAAGACTATATAAACCTTTCAAAAGATTGAAGGCGTTGGATTCATCCCAGCTCATTTTTTAGATAGCTCTTTTGTGGTGATAGGATTTTCTAAATTTGAAAATACATCTAATTCAATGGCACCATGTATCAGTTGCTGATAAGCGGGGAGATACGGTAGTGTTGTAAGCTGTTCATAAATATTTATTTTGTTAATCATAGTAATTTATCCTTTCTTTAATTTATAATTGCTTATGGCATAATTTTTCCATTTTATGTTTAGTGAATATCAGTTTTATCGATAAATTTCAGATTGTGGGTTTTCAAGCTCTGCAAAACCATTC
>CALISX010000031.1 GCA_938041725.1 uncultured Lachnoanaerobaculum sp. | reverse complement strand
CCCGTTGTCAATCCATAAATTAAATTATTGAATGCTCCACACAGTGCGCCAACAATTGGTTCACCAAGACATGCCCCCATACAAGTTCCAATGGAATCCAGCCAAAGTGGCAATTTTAATAGCGTTGCAAAAAACTTTCCCAAGTAATTCATTCCGATACAGGCTGGAATCAACACCACCACTGCTGTCGAAAACCTTGTTTTGAGTAACTTTCCCATGATGACCTCCATTTTCTAGCTGACAAGACAGCTGTAAATACAGTCACATCATACTTCTAGCACTCCTTTTTGTCAAGATTCTTCAGTGATTTTTCCAATGTAAACCAAAAACACACACCCTCTTTTGTGTTATACACACCACAGTGTTGATGATGAGCTTCCACAATCGCCTTGACAATAGACAAACCAATGCCACTTCCGCCATAACTTCTAGAATGTGCCTTGTCCACCTTGTAGAACTTATCCCAAAGATGGGACAAATCCTCCACCGGGATATTTTTCCCGGTATTAAACACACTGACCTTAATGGCCTCGGGTTTTTCCCCAATGGAAATATGAATATATCCCCTTTCACTGACATGGTGGATGGCATTGCTGATATAATTGGTTAAAACCTCCTCCAGCTTAAACTCATCCGCCCGTACCATGATCTCCCGATCCTCTTCAAAACGGATTTCCACCTTCTTTTCTCCCAAAAGAATAGCCGTGGACTGGATAACCCCCCGCACCAGCATGACCAGATCAAAGGTTTCCAGCTCCAGTCCTCCGGCTCCCGAGGTTTCCAGGGCAGAAAGGGTCAAAAGCTGCTTTACCATCACATTCATCTTTTCCGCTTCATCCATAATGACCTCGGTATAATAGGTTCTGCTTTCCCTGTCCTCACAAAGACCTTCATTCAGCCCTTCTGCATATCCGCGGATCAAGGCAATGGGGGTTTTCAGCTCATGGGAGACATTGGCAATAAAATCCCTGCGCATGGCATCAATCTCTTCCTTTCGCTTAATGTCCTCCTTCAAAATCCGGTTGGCCCCCTGAAGCTCCAAAAAGGCCTTTTCCAGCCGTTCCGCCATGGTGTTCATATTCCGTCCCAAAGTTTCGATTTCATCATGCCTTTTTCCAGTATATTTGGCAGTAAAGTCAAGTTTTCCCATGCGCTTGGACACCTGGGCCAGCTGCATAATCGGTTTGGTAAACATCCCCACCATGAAAAAGGTGGCAATCACCGCCAGCAAAAAAGAAAACAAGCCAATGTATATGGTGAAGGTATTGGCCAGACTGACACTCTCCTTTAAGCTGGCAATGGGGGTGGACATTACCACCATGGTTAGATTGTCGCTGCAGTAGCCAATACATTCAATATAGGAAAGATTGGACTGGGGGGAATAGTGGCTGATAATCCGATAGTTTTCTCCGGAATAAATATCTTCAATGGCCTGCTTTCCTTCCGGATGAAAGAGTTCCTCCTTGATCCGGCTTAAAAGCAGATCCCCTTCCCGCATGGAGGAATATATGGACTTATCTGTTACTGTATCAATCAATGCAATGGTAATATTATATTTGTTGGAATACTCTATCAACAAATCATTTAGTTTTTGGGCGGAGGCCGAAACAGCCTCCTGGCTGTCTTCCTCCCAGTCCTCCCCCATAATGCGTTCCCCTTTGTTCCCGGCTTCCACCACCACCTGGTCAATGCGCTCATAGGCCCGTTTGATTTCATTGACCTTTTCATTTTTATAAAACAATTCCAAGCCAAAATTATTTAAAAGCCCCATGGCAATTAAGATTACAGCAATGATGGCCAAAACCAAGGCCGAGACCTTGGTACGCAGGGAGCCTCTAATCCTGTTTATCCACTTCAAATTTATAACCCATTCCCCAAATTGTTTTAATATAATCTCCCCTTGCCCCCATCTTTGCCCGCAGTTTTTTTACATGGGTATCAATGGTTCTGGCATCTCCGAAATAATCATAATTCCATACGGAATTCAAAATTTTTTCCCGGGACAGGGCGATCCCCTTATTCTCCATAAAATACGTTAACAGCTCAAACTCCTTAAAGCTGAGCTCCACGGGCTTTCCATCAATCATGACAGTATGGGCAGCTTTATCCACCTCTATGGCACCGCAGGAAAGCTTCTCCTCCTTTTCTCCCACACTTCTTCGAAGCACCGCTTCCACCCGGGCCACCAAAATCTTGGGGGAAAAAGGCTTGGTAATATATTCGTCCACCCCCAGTCGAAAACCCTCCAGCTCGTCCCTTTCCTCGCCTCTGGCGGTAAGCATAATCACCGGCACCTGAGAATAGGCCCGGATCATTTTCAGGGTTTCAAAACCATCCATTTTGGGCATCATCACATCCAGCAAAATCAGCTGAATGTCCTTATCTGACAAAAACAAGTTCAGAGCCTGTTCCCCGTTTTCCGCCTCTAAAACAAAAAATCCCTTAATGGAAAGGAAATCCTTCACCAGCTTGCGCATCCTGGCCTCATCATCCACCACCAATATCTTCATTGTATCCATGTACTGTCTCCTTTTGAAAAGGGGGATCCTTCCCTCCCTTCCTTACAGATAATAGGAAAGCCATGGGAATCCGCCGAAGTAATCCGGCAGATCCCCATGGCTCGTCCCCACTGGCGAATCAAGTTTCTTTGATTTCCAGTCCCAATTCATCCAGCTGGGCCTGATCCACCCGGTCCGGAGCATTGGTCATCAAATCTGATGCATCCTTTACCTTGGGGAAGGCGATCACATCCCGGATAGAATCCGACTTTGCCATGAGCATCACCACCCGATCCAAACCATAGGCCAGTCCTGCATGGGGAGGAACCCCGAATTTAAAGGCCTCCAGCAGATATCCGAAACGCTCTGCAGCCACCTCTTTTGTCAGTCCCAACACAGAGAACATCTTTTCCTGAACATCCGACTGATGAATTCGAATGGATCCGCCGCCGATTTCCGTCCCATTTAATACAATATCATAGGCCTTTGCCCGAACCCGTCCCGGATCAGAATCAATATACTGCCAGTCCTCCTCCATGGGAGCTGTAAAGGGATGGTGCATGGCCTTAAAGCGGTTTTCCTCCTGGGACCACTCCAACAGGGGGAAGTCCGTTACCCAAAGGAAGCGGTACTCCTCCTTGTTTAAAAGCCCCATAGAAGAAGCCAGCTCCACCCGAAGGGCCCCCAGGCTGTCCCAAACCACCTTATTTTCATCTGCCGCAAAGAAAAGCATATCGCCGGGCTCTGCCTCTAATATTCTTTGTATGTCCGAAATTTCCTCTGGTTTTAAAAACTTGGCAAAGGAGGATTTTACACCGCCCTCTGGTCCAATGGCCATATAGGCCAGCCCCTTTGCCCGGTAGCTTTTTACAAATTCTGCCAAAGCATCAATTTTTTTCCGGGGCATCCCCGCCTGTCCCTTGGCATTAATTCCCCGAACGCTGCCTCCCTGGGCCAGGGCATTTTGGAACACGGCAAATTCACAATGCTCCACCGCCTTTGAAACATCCTTCAACTCCATGCCAAAGCGAAGATCCGGCTTGTCCGACCCGAAACGGTCCATGGCCTCCTGCCAGGACAGTCTGGGAAGGGGCAGGTTTATCTCCACCTGCAGCACCTCCTGGAACAGCCTGGCCAGAAGCCTTTCGTTTACATCAATCACATCATCCACATCTGCAAAGGAAAGCTCCATATCCACCTGGGTGAATTCCGGCTGACGGTCTGCCCGCAAATCCTCATCCCTATAGCATCTGGCCAGCTGAAAATACCGGTCATAGCCGGAGCACATCAAAAGCTGCTTAAAGAGCTGGGGAGACTGGGGAAGGGCATAAAAGCTTCCAGGATATACCCGGCTTGGCACCAGATAATCCCTGGCTCCCTCGGGAGAGCTTTTGATCAATGTCGGCGTTTCGATTTCCAAAAACCCGTTTTCTATCATAAAATTCCGGATCACTGCAGCTGCCTGGCTGCGCATCATAAGATTCCTTTGAAGATCCGGCCTCCTCAAATCCAGGAAACGGTATTTTAAACGAAGCTCCTCCTTGGTTTTTAAATCCTCTTCCACCGGGAAGGGAGGGGTTTCCGATTCGGAAAGAATGCGAAGGTCCTTGGCCCGTACCTCCAGCTCCCCTGTGGCCAAAGAGGTATTAAAGGCGCCGCTTCTGGTTTTTAAAATACCCACCACTGCGATGCAGTATTCCTGTTTCAGCTTCATGGCCTTTTGGAATACCTGGCTGCCGCATTCCTCCTCTTCAAAAATAATCTGAAGAATGCCGCTTCGATCCCTTAAATCACAAAAAATAATACCGCCCTTATTGCGGTTTTTTGCCACCCATCCCATAACAGTCACGGTGCTTTCCAAAGGGGCCTTTACCACCTCGGCACATCTATGGCTCCTTTTTAAGCCAGACATTGATTCCGCCATACTCTTCTCCTAACTGCGCAACGCTTCTTTATAATATTCCAGAAACTCCCCATAGCCCTCTTTTTCCAGGTTATCCCTTTGGAATTTCTTATTTTTATTCATTTTGGTCATTAAAACAATGCTTCCCTCCCGGCGTTTTTCCTGGGCAGCATTTAAAATCTCCCGGAATTTCTCTTCGGAAATCCCCTTTTCATACAGCATGGCAATTTTTTTGCGGCTGGCAGGAGGACGGAAGCCCTGGTCCTGCAGGATGGCAATAATCCGTTCAAAGCCAATGGAAAATCCGCAGGCCGGCACAGATCTGCCGGTGAATTTTTCAATCATTCCATCATATCTGCCGCCCCCTGCCACAGAGCCTCCAAAGCCCTCCATAGATACCTCGAAAATACTTCCTGTATAATATCCCATCCCCCGCACCAGACTGGGATCAAATTTCAGGGCACAGCCTGCCTGGGGTTTTAAACTCTCCATAATATGCAGCAGCTCTTCTATGACTGCCGGGTCCAAAAATCCCTCCAGTCTTCCTGCTAAGGCAGTACACTCCTCTTCTGATTTTATTTCTTCAAATAATTGGAGATATTTTTCTACCACTGAGGCATCGGATACCAGCTCCTCCAGCTCTTTTTTAACGCCATCCAGATGGATCTTATCTAATTTATCCAAAATAATAAAGACTTTTTCTGTATCCTGGGGTGAAAATCCTGCATAGTCTGTCATGGCCTTTAAAATCCGCCGGTCATTGATATGCACAGTAAAGCTTGTGCCAGGCACCAAAGCCTCCAAAGCCTTGGAGGTG
Organism: uncultured Lachnoanaerobaculum sp.; assembly: GCA_938041725.1. Classification (GTDB taxonomy): domain Bacteria; phylum Bacillota; class Clostridia; order Lachnospirales; family Lachnospiraceae; genus Lachnoanaerobaculum. The sequence goes on along the minus strand of CALISX010000031.1, from coordinate 443 downwards.
GCCAAAATCAACTCAATCTGGGCAGAGGCATCCCCCTCTCCTAAGATATCAATATCGCATTGGGTAAACTGGCGGAAGCGTCCCTTTTGCGGCCGGTCTGCCCGGTATACATTTCCAATTTGCAGCGCCTTAAAGGGAGAGGGTAGCTGGGCGTTATTATTGGCATAGTACCTGGCCAGGGGCAAGGTCAAATCATAGCGAAGCCCTGCATCGGTGAGATCCTCCTCCCGGATCCCTTCTCCAAGCTTTAATTTTTCTCCCCGCTTCAGCACCTTGAAAATCAGCTTTTCATTGTCTCCCCCCTGTTTGCTTAAAAGATTTTCCAGCCGTTCCATGGCAGGGGTTTCGATCTGAACAAAACCATAGCTTTCATAGGTATCCTTTATAATTCTCAGAAGATATTCCCGCAGCTCCATCTCCTGGGGCAGAATATCCTTCATACC
>CALISX010000030.1 GCA_938041725.1 uncultured Lachnoanaerobaculum sp. | reverse complement strand
CCTCCCCAGGGGGGATATACCGGTGAGCAAAGGCAGGCTTATGCAAACCAAAGGGGGCTGGATCCCAGCCAGAATGTATATTCCGGTCCCCAGCAGGGAAACTATGGGAACAGCGGGGGATATTATCCCGGAGGAGCCAGACAGGATGGTTACAATCAAAATCCTGGGGGATACAACCGTCCCCAAAACCCTATGCAGGGCAGTCAGCCGGGGTATCGGAATCCCAATCCCAATCAAGGACCGGTGCAGGGCCAGGGATATGGCTATAACAATCCGGTTCCGGGAAGAAATCCCCAGCAGGAGCATCCCCAGAATCAGGAGCGGAAGCAAAACAACGGGCCTTTGAATATTCCGGAATTTTTAAAGGGAATGAACAATCAATAGATGATGTCTGCATCAAAAAACGGGTTAGTCTTAACCCGTTTTTTGATGCCAAAGTTTTGAAAAAAGAGAGGATAGAATTTATCCTTCTGTATTTTTTAAGTAAAGCTTCAAAAGCCCTTTTAGTAATAAATCATCATCCACTGTAATAGGATGGTTGCAAAGGGGGGTTACAAAGGGGGCCAGACCGCCGGTGGCCACCACATTCAGAGGCTCTCCCAGTTCCCGTTCCATACGCAGAATCACCCCGTCCATCATGGCAGCGTGGCCAAAGAGAATACCGCTTCGCATACATTCAATGGTATTTTTTCCAATGATTCTTTCAGGAATTTCCAGATTTACCTGGGGAAGCTGGGCGGTTTTCATGCTGAGGGTATCCAAAGAAACCTTCAGTCCCGGGTGGATAATGCCGCCGATATAATTTCCCTTCCGATCCACTACGGAAATGGTGGTGGCAGTGCCCATATCAATAATGGCCAGAGGCAGGGGATACTCCTCCATGGCAGCCACGGAATCCACAATCATATCCGAGCCCACATTCTTAGGATTGTCCATTAGGATATTCAGCCCGGTTTTCATACCGGCCCCCACCAGCAGGCAGTCCAGGCCGGTGATTTTGTGAATGGCGCTTTTAATGATTTCATTTAAGGGGGGGACAACGCTGGAAAGAATGGCTCCTGTTATGTTTGAAAGAGGGACATTGTGAATTTCCAGTATGCTTTTAATGTTAACTGCATATTCCAGATCCGTCTTTCTGTTTTCCGTGGTAATTCTTTCTAAAAAATAGGTTTGGGTTCGGTCAATGCCGCCCACCACAATATTGGTGTTTCCCATATCAATTGCAAGTATCATCAGGCTTCCTCTTTGCTTTTTAATAGGGTCATTATACTCCAGCCTTTATGTTGCTTGCAATATAAAAATGGCGTATAATCGGTTCTGTCTTATAGCTTCGGGCAAAAAATACGAAAGATACAGGTACAGCCATGTTAAAAGATAAAAATATTATACTGGGGATCAGCGGAGGCATTGCTGCTTATAAAATCGCATCCCTGGCCAGCAGTTTAAAAAAAGAACAGGCTTTGGTGGACGTGATTATGACAAATAACGCCACAAAGTTCATAACCCCCTTGACCTTTGAAACCCTTACAGGCCGGAAAACCATGGTGGATACCTTTGACCGGATGTTTTCCTTTGAGGTGGAGCATATAGAAACAGCCAAAAGGGCCCAGGCGGTGCTGATTGCCCCGGCCACCGCCAATATTATTGCAAAGCTGGCCCATGGACTGGCGGACGACATGCTCTCCACCACAGTCCTGGCGGTGACCTGTCCGGTGATTGTGGCCCCCTCCATGAACACCAGGATGTTTATGAATCCCATTGTACAGGACAATCTGAAACGGCTAAGGGAATATGGCTTTGAGATTATTCCCCCGGACAGCGGGTATCTGGCCTGCGGGGATACCGGAGCCGGGAAAATGCCGGAGCCCAGGGTGCTTTTGGAGTATCTGAAAAAGGCCCTTTGGGAGAAGAAGGATTTAAAGGGGAAAAGGGTACTGATCACCTCCGGTCCCACCATGGAGGCCATTGATCCGGTGCGTTTTATTTCCAACCATTCCACAGGCAAAATGGGGACCGAGCTGGCAAAGGCAGCAGCCTGCCGGGGAGCTCAGGTGACTTTGATTACGGGAAGAACACAGGAGTATATACCGGATTTTATCCGCCGTGTTGATGTGGTATCTGCAGAAGAGATGTATCACCGGGTTATGGAGCATGAGCAGGAGGCGGATATTGTTTTGGGGGCTGCTGCAGTGGCGGATTATACCCCAAGAGAACAGGCAGAGGATAAAATCAAAAAAGGACAGGGAGAGTGGGCCATTCCTTTAAAGCGTACCAGGGATATTTTAAAGGAGCTGGCCGGGGCGCCCCGTCCC
>CALISX010000029.1 GCA_938041725.1 uncultured Lachnoanaerobaculum sp. | reverse complement strand
GTAAAGCTGCCCTTTCCAAAGGACACATCTCCCATCCTGATCACTGTGTCCTCTGGATGCACCGTACGCCCTGCCGCCTTATACTGCTCCATGACCCTTTTTCCATCCGCCACTATGGGATGGGTGGCCACAATGGCATCCATATCCACAGCAGCGGTATTACCAATCAGACAAATGGTAGCATATTCCAGTCCCGGGGCATAAATGGTGGAAAATCCCTTTTCCTCAAACTCCTTGCGAAAGGCTTCTACTGCCTCCAAGGAAATACCTTTTTTCAAAATAAAAACCATAAAACCTCCTTTTTTCGATAAATTACCATGCCGGAAGGATCGGCACCAGCGGCTTTTTTCATGAAATTTCCCAGAATACTACCATGCTTTTTTAAGGTTGTCAAGCAGAGGAACCAAAGTTCACTCCCAAATCCCCTCATCCTTCCTTTTTACAGCATATTTTTTCCGCTTTAACAGACCCAGGATAAAGAACACAGTGCTCGAAATCAAAAATCCTATCCCAAATACAATCAAAATCCAAAAGGCCGGACGATTCACAGCCACAGAAGGTATCCGCGTCAAAAGAAGAATTCCAAAAAAGAGCTGGGAAATGGCAACCCCAAACATGAAGGAATAGCGCTTGGCTGCCTGGTTTTTTTGATCCTTAAAATCTGTATACAGCTCCAAGGGGCCGTCTGCCTGGTTTTTCATCAAATATACCCGGCCTCCATACTGGGCTGCCACGGTTATCTTGTCCTGGCTCAAAAAATCCAGATAGTCCCTTTTCTTTTCCCCTGTATATTGGGGCAGGTCGATCTTATACTGAAATTTCGCCGGAACGGCATTTTCAAACTCATATTCTCCATGATGATACCCCACCAGCATCATTCCCTGTTCACCCTGCAGATTCAGCCATTCCTCTTCCTTATTGATATCCAAAAATGCTTTTTTAACCTTGGTTCTCATGATGTTCCTCCCTGATTTCCCTGGCATTTTGGAGCAGCTCCTCCAACCTGTCCAGTTCCTTTTCAAAAAACTGTTTTCCTGTTTCCGTAATGAGATACTCAATCCTCCGATCTCCGGGCTGCTCCCCCAGGGCTTTGATCCACCCCTTCTTCTGCAGGGTATCCAGCGCTCCGTACAAGGTGCCGGCCCCCAGATTCACCCGCTTCCCGGTCATCTGGGCAATGTCCTTCATCAAAGCATAACCGTGGGCCGGACGGTGCAGACGGAGCAGAATATAAAAGATGGATTCTGTCAGTGCACCACTGGCTGCTGCTCGTCCCATGTTTCCTCCTCTCTACTACGTTTTAATATGTATCTTTATTCGTAATATATCGTTATCTGTAATATATCTTAAAACGTAGTATATGTCAAGGGAAAAATCAAAAATTTATAAAAAAAATCCCAGAAGCCTTTCCGCATCTTCCGGGATTTTTGATATGTTCTTATTCATTCATATTTTTGGACAAGATACCATCCACCACAACCTTCTTTTGAACCACTGTCTGAATCAAATTGTATACATATTTTTTATATTATGTATCCAGAGATATAGGATACATTCTTCTCTTGTATTATACTATAGCTATCAAATCAATCATACAAGGAGGCATTCACCATGCTTGAACTAAAAAATATTGCCTTTTCTGTTGAAAGCGATGGAGCGCCAAAAGAGATTATTCACGACTTAAACCTGGTGGTGGAGCATAACAAGTTTGTTGTCATCACCGGCCCGAATGGGAGTGGGAAATCCACCCTTGCGCGGATTATCGCCGGCATCGAAAAGCCCACATCCGGACAGATCCTGCTGGACGGAGTTGATATTACAGATATGGGTGTCACAGAGAGGGCCCGGGCCGGTGTGGCCTTTGCCTTCCAGCAGCCGGTTCGATTCAAGGGCATTACAGTGCACACGCTGCTGCGCCTGGCCTCTGGAACTGACCTGTCTGTTTCCTCTGCCTGCAGCTATTTATCCGAAGTAGGGTTATGTGCCCGTGACTATGTTCACCGGGAGGTCAATGCTTCTCTCTCCGGCGGCGAACTCAAGCGCATCGAAATCGCCACTGTACTGGCACGCAAAGCCCGCCTAAGTGTCTTTGACGAACCGGAAGCAGGCATTGACCTGTGGAGCTTTCAAAACCTGATCCGTATCTTTGAAGCCATGCGCCAAAACAGCAAAGACAGCTCCATTATCATTATTTCCCACCAGGAGCGTATCCTGAACATTGCCGATGAGATTGCGGTTTTCGACAACGGGACGGTTGCACAGCACGGAACCAGGGAAGAGATTTTTCCCAGTCTGATCGGGACTGAATCAGCGCAAGAAGCATGCAACAGATTAAGGAGGGATGCATAATGAAACAACTGACTGAGGTAGAGAATCGCCTGATCCGTGAGGTGGCAGATCTTCACGAGGTTCCAAAGGGAGCCTATAATTTTCGGGCCAATGGGGGACTGGCCGGCAGAAATACCACAGCAAACATTGATATTGTCTCCAAGAAAGAAGGCAGCGGAATTGATATCCATATCAAGCCAGGCACCGTTAACGAGAGCGTCCATATCCCGGTGGTTCTTTCAGAGAGCGGCCTGCAGGAGACTGTATATAACGACTTCTATATCGGAGAAAACAGCGACGTGACCATCGTCGCAGGATGCGGCATCCACAACTGCGGTACGCAGGACTCCCAGCATGATGGCATTCACCGTTTCCATGTGGGAAAGAATGCAAAGATTCGATATGTAGAAAAGCACTACGGATCCGGCGATGGCATGGGCCGGCGCATCCTCAATCCTGTAACAGAGGTATATATGGAAGAAGGCAGCTCCATGGAGATGGAAATGGAACAGATCAAAGGGGTGGATTCCACCGAGCGGACAACCATTGCAGAGCTGAAGAAAAATGCACGGCTTGTGGTGCGGGAGCGGCTGATGACCCATGGCAAACAGTATGCCATCAGCATCTACAAAGTTACACTTCAGGAAGAAGGCGGCAGTGCCGATGTGGTGTCCCGCTCCATTGCCAGAGACAAGTCCTACCAGAAGTTTGATGCCTGCGTAATCGGCAACGCCCCCTGTAAAGGACATACGGAATGTGATTCCATCATTATGGATGAGGGGACGATCCTGGCGGTTCCTTCTTTGGAGGCCCATCATGTGGATGCCGAATTGGTTCATGAAGCGGCCATTGGTAAAATAGCCGGTGAGCAGCTGATCAAGCTGATGACCCTCGGCCTGAATGCACAACAGGCGGAAGAAGAGATAATTAACGGCTTCCTGGCATAGTAAACCCCATGCTGGCGGATCGGCACTGCCATATATATCAGTCTATGCAGCATTGGGATGAGATGGAGTATATATGCTTATAAAAGAAATAGAACACTG
>CALISX010000028.1 GCA_938041725.1 uncultured Lachnoanaerobaculum sp. | reverse complement strand
ATACCAAAATCTTCCGCCGGCCTCCTATAAACTTACGGCAAGGGTTTTGGAGCGGGGGGTTTACTCCTTTTGTATGTGCCCCGGGGGCTATGTGGTAAATGCCTCTACCCAAAAAAACCATTTAACCATTAATGGCATGAGTTATCATAAAAGAGATTCCGGTGTGGCCAATTCAGCCATTATAGTCACTGTGGATCAAAAGGACTTTGCCAGAGAAACGGGACTGCCAGCCAGCCATCCCCTGCTGGGGATTTACTATCAGGAAATTTTAGAAAAAAGGGCCTTTGCCTTAGGAAAGGGAAGCATCCCCATCCAAAGGCTGGAGGATTTTTTAAAGGGAAGAGAAAGCCGGGATCTGAGGGATCTTCCTCTGGGGATAAAGGGCAGGGTTACGCCGGCCCGGGTGGATTCGCTTTTGCCCGAAGAGCTTACAAGGGCCATTGCTGCCGCCTTTGAAACCTTTGATAAAAAAATTCCCGGATTTGCGGGAAGGGATGCGTATATTGCCGCCTTGGAATCCAGAACCTCCTCCCCCCTTCGTATTCCCAGGAATAAAGAAACCCTGCAGGCCAATATTGCAGGGATTTACCCCTGCGGGGAGGGGGCAGGATTTGCAGGAGGCATTACCAGTGCTGCCATGGACGGATTAAAAATTGCAGAGGTACTATTGCGGACTTATATCTATGATGGTGCCGATCCGTCGGCAGCAGGTTTACCCTGATAAAGAGGACATATGAATCGAGATACATTAAAGGATTGTAAAAAAATCGTCATAAAGATCGGCTCTTCCACCATTACCCATGGGGCCACCGGGGAGCTGAATCTTGGAAAAATGGAAAAGCTGGTGCGCCAGATTGCAGATTTAAAGGGAGAAGGAAGGGATGTGGTGCTGGTATCCTCCGGAGCCATTGCCTGCGGCAGGCATACATTGGGACTGACCCAAAAGCCCCGAAGCATTTCCCAAAAGCAGGCTCTGGCAGCATTGGGGCAGGCAAGGCTTATGATGGAATACCGGAAGCTTTTTTCCGAATACGACCTTCGGGCGGCGCAGATTTTGATGACCAAGGACACCATTGTGGACGCCGCCCTGCGGCAAAACGCCAAAAATACCTTCCAGGAGCTTTTGCGTTTTAAGGCGGTTCCCATTGTAAATGAAAATGATACCATTTCTACCTATGAGATTCAATTTGGAGACAATGACAGGCTTTCGGCTTTGGTCAGCGCCCTTATTGAGGCAGATGCCCTGCTGCTGCTTTCAGACATAGAGGGGCTCTATACAGACGATCCCCATAAAAATCCAAATGCCACATTGATCCCGGAGGTGCTGCAGGTGGAGGACTGCCTGCCTATGGCCAAGACCACCTCTTCTTCAGATGTGGGAACCGGAGGGATGTATACCAAGTTGCTGGCCGGAAATATTGCGGTTCGTTCCGGGGTCAATATGGTGATTGCCAGCGGAGAGGATTTGGGAATTATAGAACATATTATGGAGGGAGAGGAAATCGGCACCTTTTTCCCTGCCAGAAGGGAAAAGGATTTTGACCTTTCCTGTTTCTTGAGGTGATTATGAATAGTGAAAAAATTGATCGAATCAACACCCTGGCCCATAAGGCCAAAAGCGTTGGACTGACAGAGGAAGAAAAGGAAGAGCAAAAGCTTTTGCGCCAGGAATATCTGGCGGCCATTCGGGAAAGTATGCGGGCCAATCTGAACAGCATTTCCATTGTGGAAAAGGATGGCAGTATTACCGATTTAAAATCAAAATTTGACAAAGCCCCTGATAAAAAGGAGCCTACCCTGCAATGATAGAGAAAGCCATTCTGCGAAAACAGCTTTTACAAAAAAGAAATGCTCTGGATGAGATCTGGGTACAGAGAAAAACCCAGGTGATCTGCCAGAAAATCCTTGATTTTTTAAAAACAAGGAAGGAAAACCATATTGTTTTACCCGCCTATGCGGCCTTTGGAAAGGAGGCGGATCTTTCCTACTTGTTTCAAAGGATTTTTAAAGGGGAGCTTTTGGAAAAGAAAATCACCCTGGCCCTGCCCAGGATTTGGGGCAGGGAAATGAAATTTTTTGAATTTAAAAGGAATACGCCTCTGGAACGTTCCTCCTATGGAATTTTAGAACCGGGACCCTGGGAAACAGAAATTGTGCCAAAGGGCGCTTTGGTGTTGGTTCCCGGGGTGGGGTTTCATAAAAACAAGCAAAGGCTTGGATACGGGGCGGGATTTTATGATGCCTATTTTAACCTTCACAGGGATAATGCCCTTTACGGAGTGGCCTTTGCCTTTCAGTGCGGGCAGGAATTTGAAACCAGACCGGAGGACATTGCAGTAAGGGGGATTTTTACAGAGCAGATAGGAAAAGGATATGAATAGGGAAATTCCAAACACCGAACCCTTGCGACAGGAGTTTTTTATTTCGGAATTACATGACAGGATGCAGTGCCTGGCCCATGAAAGGGGGCGTTATCCCACCTATAAGGTGGTGACCTTTGGCTGCCAGATGAACGCCAGGGATTCGGAAAAACTGGCAGGAATCCTTACAGACAGCGGTTTCCAGGAGGGAGAGGGAGAGGATTCGGATCTGGTGTTGTTTAATAC
>CALISX010000027.1 GCA_938041725.1 uncultured Lachnoanaerobaculum sp. | reverse complement strand
AGATGTTGAAACCAGGGGCCTGGGCAAGGTAGATTCGGGAGAGAAGCTTTTGACCGTGATCCGCTCATAAAGAAGAAGTCTAAAAAGGAAGAAGTCTAAAAATGCCCCAGCCAAAGGGAAGGCTGGGGCATCAGGGGGCAGGGAAGCCGGGAAGAAGAACCGGTTCCTCTGTCCTTTTTTAATTTTGCAAAGCCCTGGGGGCATAGCGCCGGATCATGTCCAGCAGATGCTGATCCGGGGTGAATAAAAACACGGTGGTTCTTCCCTGTTCTGGAATCACCATGGCGTAGTCCTCCTGGGCCTGGCCGGAAGCATAGTTTTTTTTCACCGCCTGGGAAAGGTTGTGCATCTGGGGGGAGGTAACAGGACAGATCAAGGTGGCATTCCGCACGTCCAGAACATCTGCTGTTTTCCGATTGGTTTTGTTGTAGATCACATCAATGGTCAGCTCGGAATTCAGCATGGAGTATTCAAACTCCTGTCGGATCCTGGGAAGCACGAAATAATAGGTCAGCCCCCCTATCACCAAAGAAGCCATCCAGGACAGAGGAAAGACAACGGAAAGCAGCAGTCCTGCCAGGGCCAGCAGTCCCAGCAATACTGAGAGAAAAAGCCAGGTCAGGTTTTGTTTTTTCTGAGGGACCAGAAGTTCATAATAGGTATCGTTCATTTTTTATCCGCCTTCATATAGTAGGTAATCATAATGGCAATGTGAAAAATCATTGCCCCTTCAAAATTTTTAATATCCAAATGGTATTTTTTTTCGATTTGCTCCAAACGGTATACCAGGGTGTTTCGGTGCATATGCAGATGCCTGGCTGTTTCCGCAATGCTTAAATTATGCCGGAAAAAAGCCATGGCCGTTTGGATGCTGTCCATATCCTCTCCCAGCAGAATGTCTCCCACATAGTCCTTTAAAAATTTCTCACAGAGACCCTTGGGAAGGGAGAAAATCAGCTCTCCGATGCCCAGCTTCCTCGGGGGAATCCTTTTTTTATCAGGATAAAACAGCAGGGCAATCTGTAAATTCTGCCGCAGGGTGTG
>CALISX010000026.1 GCA_938041725.1 uncultured Lachnoanaerobaculum sp. | reverse complement strand
CTTATATAGCCTCTTCCGTCGGGAATCTCAACAACTATAGGAGAAGACCCTGGGGAATACTTTAGGAACTCACTGTAGGAGAAGGCCTGGGGGCCCAAGGCCCCCTCTCTCCCATCCCCTACTTCTTTTTGATATACCCCTTCGCTGTCAGATACTCTGCGCACAGCAGGGCTCCTCCGGCGGCACCCCGCAGGGTGTTATGGGAGAGGCCTACGAACTTAAAGTCATACACAGAATCCTCCCGGATCCGGCCCACGGATACCCCCATGCCCCTTTCATAGTCCACATCCAGCTTTACCTGGGGGCGGTTGTCCTCTTCCAGATACTGAATGAACTGCTTGGGAGCATTGGGAAGGTTCAATTCCTGGGGCTCTCCTTTAAATGCTCTTAGCTTTTCTATCAAAGCCTCCTTGGTGGGCTTTTTACGAAACTTCACAAAAACGGCGGCGGTATGGCCGTTTAGCACCGGCACCCGGATGCACTGGCAGGAGATCTTTGGCTCGGCGGCGGGGACGATCTCTCCCTTCTCCACCCTGCCCCAGATGCGCAGAGGCTCCTTTTCGCTTTTTTCCTCCTCCCCGCCGATGTAGGGAATGATATTTTCCACCATCTCCGGCCAGTCTGCAAAGGTTTTTCCTGCACCGGAAATGGCCTGGTAAGTGGTGGCGATCACCTCATAGGGCTCAAATTCCTTCCAGGCGGTGAGCACCGGGGCATAGCTTTGAATCGAGCAGTTGGGCTTTACAGCGATAAAGCCCCGGGTGGTGCCCAGCCGTTTTTTCTGGGATTCGATGACTGTAAAATGCTCCGGATTGATCTCCGGAACCACCATGGGCACGTCCGGGGTCCAGCGGTGGGCGGAGTTGTTGGAAACCACAGGGGTTTCGGTTTTGGCATAGGCCTCCTCAATGGCCTTGATCTCCTCCTTGGTCATATCCACAGCTGAAAAAACAAAGTCCACCTGGGAAGCCACCTGCTCCACATCATTTACATTTAAAACCACCATGGTTTTGCAGGCTGCAGGCATGGGGGTTGCCATTTTCCACCGGCCTCCTACCGCCTCCTCATAGGTTTTGCCTGCGCTGTTGGGGCTGGCGGCCAGAACCCTTACCTCATACCAGGGATGGTTTTCTAAAAGGGATAAAAATCTTTGACCCACCATGCCGGTGGCCCCCAATACCCCTACTTTTAACTTGTCTTCCATAATGACACCTGCTTTCCTTTTTGCAATGCATCCATGGTAGTACATCCCATAGGATTTTGCAAGCGTTTTTTTCGCTGCAGGCGTACATTTGTATCTATACAGCGAACGCCGGCATGGGGGTTACTTGACTCTGCTGCCTCTGCCTCCCCGATGCCCCAGCCGTACCTTCTGGGGATTGATTTTCTTCTCTCCAAAATACAGACTTTCATAACTGTTTACCAGAATGGCGCCGGCAATCCTCTCCTCCGGCAGCAGTTCCATGGCCTTGTCCCCCTTGGTGGTTTTTTTGCCGGCATTGATTTCTGCCAGGGGGAACTTTAATACATATCCCTGATCTGATACCAGGCAGATCTCTCCCAATGGCAGGTCTGTCATGGCCATAAAGGCCAGGGCATCCCCCTTGGTAAGCCTGGTGGAAGCCACCTGGCGTACATTGGTTTGATACTCCCCAGAGGATACCCGCTTGATAAAGCCTTTTTTGGTCAGAAAAACAACTTCCTTATTGTCCATCCTCCCGCTGCTGGTAACCAGCAAAATCTCCTCCTGGGAGCCGTCAAATTTTGATTTATTGTCAATGGGGATCCCCTTGTCTTTGGGCTTTCCATGGGGAATGTCCTTCACCTTCACCTGATGCAAAATCCCCTTGTCTGTGAAGAGGCCGATGCGCTCTGTATTCCACACCGTCAGCACATATTTGTTTTCGCTTTCCAGGGCTTCAGGATTTTTCTCAAAGGCAGCCTTATCCAGGGTTTTGCAATAGCCAAAGCGGTCCATGACAAAAATCACCTCCTCTGCTGGAACAGCCGGCTCTATATACACCGCCTCTTTGCCGTCTTCAATCAGCGTCCTTCTGGGAAAGCCGAATTCCTCCTTGATTTTTTCCAAATCCTGGATCAGCACCTTGTCCATGTTTTTACGGCTTGCCAGAATCCTTTCATAGGCGGCTATATTTTTTAAGGTGATCTTGTTTTCCTTTAACAAAGCGTCGATTTCTAAGCCGATGAGGCGGTAAAGGCGCATATCCAGAATGGCCTGGGCCTGATTGGGAGTAAAATTGAGCTGCCTGGCCTCCTTTTCCAGGGCTTTGGTTCGGAAGGCAATCCCTGTGGTATCCCCCTTGGTAAGGCATTCCTTGGCCTGGTTTAGGTTTTTGGAGCCTCGAAGGATGGCAATGATGAGATCAATACAGTCCACCGCCCGGATCAGGCCCTCCTGAATTTCCTTCCGCTCCCTTTCTTTATTCAACAGTACCTGGTACTTTTTGGTTTCATTTTGATATTGGAAATCCAGATAATTTTTCAGGATCCCCTTCAAAGACAGCACCTCCGGCCTTTTGTCCACAATGGCCAGCATATTTACGGAAAAGCTGTCCTCCAGCCTGGTTTTCTTATAAAGAATCGTTTTGATTTTTTCAATATCCGCATCTTTTCGCAGCTCCAGCACAATGCGGGTGCCGTTTTTGTCCGACTGGTTGGAAATATCTGCGATTTCCGGCAGCTTCTTTGTTTCCACCAGCTCTGCCACATCCGTCAGAAATTTATTGATACCGCTGCCGATCATGGTATAGGGAATCTGGGAAATCACCAGCCGGTCCTTGTCCGCCTTTTTTCTCCCCAGCTCCACCTCAATTTTCCCCCGGAGCTTTAACTTTCCCATACCCTTTTCATAGATGTCTAAAAGCTCTGATTTGTTGGCCACAATACCCCCTGTGGGGAAGTCCGGCCCGGGAAGGATTTCCAAAAGCTCCTTTGTAGTGATCTTTGGATTTTTAATATAGGCCATACAGGCATCGCAGATTTCTGAAAGATTATGGGTGGGAATGGAGGTGGACATCCCCACTGCAATGCCCTCTGCTCCGTTTAATAATAAATTGGGGATGCGCACCGGCAAAACCTCCGGTTCCCGCTCTGTTTCGTCATAGTTGGAAATAAAGTTGACGGTTTTATCCAGGTCTTTTAAATACACCTCCTGGGAAAACCGGGCAAGCTTTGCCTCGGTGTAGCGCATGGCAGCGGCTCCGTCCCCTTCAATGGAGCCGAAATTTCCATGGCCGTCAATTAACGCCATCCCCTTTTTCCATTGCTGGCTTAATACCACCAAAGTCTCGTATATGGAGGAATCCCCATGGGGATGGTATTTACCCATGGTATCTCCCACGATTCTGGCGGATTTTCGATGGGGCTTATCCGGTGTAAGCCGCAGCTCGCTCATATCATAGAGCACCCGCCTTTGTACGGGCTTGAGTCCGTCTCTGGCATCGGGAATGGCCCGGGCGGTGATGACGCTCATGGAATAATCCAGATAGGATTTTTGCATCTCTTCCGAATATTCTGTTCGCAATATCTTTTCAGCCATATTCCCTCCTATGCATCAATCACAGCTTCTCTTGCATGCTCATGTATAAAGTTTCTTCTCGGTGCCACATCGGAACCCATCAAAAGCTCAGTCACCTCACTTGCAAGTCTTGCATCCTCTATTTCGACTTTTTTCA
>CALISX010000025.1 GCA_938041725.1 uncultured Lachnoanaerobaculum sp. | reverse complement strand
GAATATGGGCGTAACAGGTGCAGCCATTGCAACCGTTACATCACAAATAATCAGTGCCATATTGGTTATTACAGTTCTGTATCGGAGAGATGATGCATTGAAATTAAGATTAAAGAGTTTAAAAATAAATTTCTCTGAGCTCGGGAAAATGATAAGTATAGGTACCGCCGCAGGAATGCAGTCTGCCATGTACACCCTGGCTAACATCATCATCCAGGCTGCCATCAACACCCTGGGCACCACAGTCATCGCCGCCTGGACTGCCTATGGAAAAATTGATACCCTGTTTTGGATGAGCATGCAGTCTTTGGGCATTGCCATCACCACCTTTATCAGCCAAAACTTCGGCTTTGGCAACAGGCAAAGGGTCAAGGCCGGCATGAAGGCCGGACTTTTTTTGGCAGTGCTGGCCACACTCATTCCCATGGGGATCTTGTATTTTTTCGGAATTATCATCCTCCGCATCTTTACAAACCACCAGGATGTGCTGGCCATGGGACAGTCCATTACCCATTTCCTGGTACTGGCCTACCCTGCCTATATTTTGATTGAAGTATGTTCTGATTCCCTGCGGGGCATTGGAGACAGCTGGATTCCCATGATCATGACCGCCTCCGGGGTGTGCATACTGCGGATTATATGGGTCATTGTATCCATGCACTTCTTTCCCAGCCTCTTTTTCATCCTGTCAGCCTATCCCGTCTCCTGGGTGGCCACCAGCCTGCTGTTCATTGTATATATGTTCGGATTCAGCAAAATGCGCAGCTGGCTAAACTCCCCTTTGGGGGATCCACAGAAGGAAGCTTAACCTGGACCTTTGAGAATTTAGCGCCTCCGGCAGGACTTTTCGGGGAAAGACTGATTAAAACAGGATTTCCCCGGCCGAGGAACTGTTGATTCCTCATATTGATTTTTCATAATCCAGAGGATATAATGGTAAAAAGTATATATAAATATGATAACAAGTAAGAAATATCAAAAAATAGAGCAATTCTTCTACTATCCATCAAGAAGAAGCCTTGTCTTTTAGCAGTACAAATCTGGTGCAGCAAACCACCAGCATTCAAGTATAAAGAAGTTTCATTCCCAATTTTTATAATTTTTATCAAAGAAAGGAGTACTTTCATGTTACGTGATACGGTTGGCCAAAAACAGATCACCAGAGAAGGATTCGAAAACAAACTGGATCGGATTCAGCAGCAGGCTCTGGAGCGTTTCACTAAAAACGCTGCTAAAAAGACAGAAGCTCTTGAGCGAATGGATATGCCAAAGAAAATTTTGAGAGCCAGAATACGGTCGCTGAATGAGTATGATTCCATTGCCCAGGAGCGGATTGTAGGGAACAGCGATCTCTTCCCTATTGCCTACCTGCAGATGGGACTGGATTCAGGGAACCCCATCTGCCGCATCCAGATTCGCAATGACAAGGGGGGATTTATTGGTTCGGGAACCGGATTTTTGGTTGCAGATAATATACTGATGACCAATAACCATGTACTTGAAAACATCCAGACAGCCCTGAATTCCCTTGCCGAGTTTAACTATCAGGATGATGTGAATTTTATGCCCTGTCCTATGCACACCTTCCGCTTGGACCCTGAAGAATTTTTTATCACAAGCGAGGAGCTGGACTTTACCCTGGTGGCCATTAAAGACAATCCGTCCAGCGAGAAACATCCCAGGGATTTTGGTTATCTGCCGCTCATTCCCGAAAGAGGGAATGTTCTTGTGGGGGAATATGTTTCCATTATCCAGCATCCAAACGGAGGGCCAAAGTCCGTTACGGTCCGGGAAAACAAAGTCCACTCGATTTTTGACGACTTCGTCCACTACCTCACGGATACAGAACCTGGTTCCTCAGGGTCTCCGGTGTTCAATGACCAATGGGTCGTGGTAGCCCTTCACCACTCAGGCGTACCTGATCCCAACCACAAGAATGCGTGGATTGCAAATGAAGGAATCCGCATCAGTTCCATCTCAAATTATTTGGCAAAACAGTACAATACCCTTACCCTTGGAGAAAAGAAGATTATTCAGACAATTTTCCCAAACCTGGATGTCAGCAGTGAACCTGAGCCTGCACAACCCGCCTCTTCCCAAAAAGAGGAGGGATATGACAGCACCTTTCTGGGTTCGCAGTATACAGTGGATCTCCCCAAGCTCTCCGATGAGATGAAAAAGGATGTTTCCTGCATGGACAATGGCAGCTATGTCCTGGACTATACCCACTTTTCCATTGTAATGTGCCGTTCCCGCTGCCTGGCCTATTTCACGGCTGTCAATATAGACGGCAACCAGGCTGTCAACCTCAAGAGGAGCGGAGACAGTTGGAACTTTGATTCCAGAATTCCTCAAAATGCCCAGTATGGCAATGATCTGTATGCCAAAAATGACATTGACCGCGGCCACCTGGTAAGACGGTTGGATCCGGTCTGGGGAGAGAAGGCTGCCCAGGCCAATAGCGACACCTTCCACTTTACCAACAGTTCGCCCCAGCACAAAAACTTAAACCAAAAAATCTGGCTTGAGTTGGAAGACTATATTTTGCAAAATGCACAGAACCACAACCTGAAGGTATCTGTCTTCACCGGTCCCGTATTTCGAAGCGACGATATGCTCTACCGCGGGAAATTCAAGATACCTGCAGAATTTTGGAAGGTGGTAGTCATGGTTAAGGACAATGGAAAGATGTCGGCCACCGCCTATCTTCAAACCCAGAAGAACATGATCGAAAACCTGGAGTTTGCCTATGGAGAATACAAAACCTACCAGATTCCCATTTCTCGTATTGAGGAAATTACAGGTTTGGACTTTGGCGAACTCTCCCAATGGGATCCGATTGCCAACATTGAATCCGTAGGCATGGTGGTTGACACGCCGGCACATATCAAGCTGTAAAAAAGGACTTCTTGATGCATGGAGCACAGCAGCGAATATATAAAGGGGCTTTTGGAGGCCCAAAAACCTGCAGTGGTTTTCGGGCTCCAAAAGCCCCTCTTTATTTGTGTTTTCTCACCTCCAACCCCTGGGATTCCAGGCTCTTTCGAATGGAGAGCATCTTGGCATCTGTCTGGGCAATCACCTCAGCACATTCCTTTAACTGACGCTCCACTGTATCGGAGTTGATAAATTCTTTTTTATATTTCAGCTGGTGATCCAGGCTGGCCCAAAAGTCCATGGCCATGGTGCGGATCTGTACCTCAACCCGCATGGGCTGCTTTCTTTCGGAGAAAAACACGGGAATTTCCACAATCATATGATAGGAACGGTAGCCGTTTTCCTTGGGATTTTTAATATAATCCTTAATGGCAATCACCTTTACGTCATCCTGGCTTACCAGCATATCCGCCACCACATAAATATCATCCACAAAGGAACAAATCACCCGGATTCCCGCCACATCATCCAGATTTTTTACCAGAGATTCCAAGGTTAGAGGATAATGCCTGCGTTTCAGTTTTTCCACAATACTTTCCGGTTTTTTCACCCGGGATTTGATCAGTTCTATGGGGTTTCTCTTATTCCGAACCGAAAGCTCGTCATTTAAAACCTCCAGCTTGGTCTTTACCTCCCGAATGGCACAGGAATACATCATCATGATTTCCTGAAACTGCTGGGTCAAACCCAGGAGCCCCTTGGGAATATCCACCAGCTCCGGCACCTGCAGCACAGACTGCTCCAACTCATTATTGGGATTTACCAAAAATTGCATACCCTCTCCCCTTGCCCAAAGATCAGGGCAGTTTTTTTATGATCCTGTCCACCGCCCCATCAAACCAGGGGGCTTCTAAATATTCCACCCTTCCCGCATCCACCGCTTCCGCTGTAAGCGGATCAATCGGAATTTTGGCCAGCACCTCCAGCCCCTCTCCTGCCGCAATTTCATCCAAATGGCTTTTTCCGAAGATTTCATGACGATGTCCGCAGTCCGGGCAGACATAATAGCTCATATTCTCCACAATGCCTAAAATGGGAACATTCATCTTCCTGGCCATGTTCACCGCCTTTTCCACAATCATGGAAACCAGCTCCTGGGGGCTGGTAACAATCACAATACCGTCCACCGGCAAAGACTGGAATACGGTAAGGGGCACATCCCCTGTTCCTGGAGGCATGTCCACAAAAAGATAGTCAATATTGTTCCAAAAGGTATCCTTCCAAAACTGCTTAATCACCCCTGCCACCACCGGGCCCCGCCAAATCACCGGGTCGGTTTCATTATCCAAAATCAGGTTGGTACTCATCACACTGATACCAGTGTCCGTTGTGGCAGGAACCATAAGATTGTCATAGGTTACCCCCACCTTGCCCTTGAGACCAAAGGCCTTGGGAATGGAGGGACCGGTAATATCCCCGTCTAAAATCCCCACCCTGTGGCCCCGGGCCATGGTTTTCACTGCCAGCAAAGAGGTTACCAGACTCTTACCTACACCTCCCTTGCCGCTGACCACCCCGATCACCCTTTCCACACTGCTTTGGGGATCTAATTCCTCTCGAAAACTTTGCATATCCACATTCTCTGCCATATTCTTCTCTCTTCCTTTTGGTTTATTATGAAATTCGCAGTCAATCCTCATCTCCTACCATTATACAGGAGCTTATACCTTTTATCTAATAGATAGTAGATAAATATTTAACAAAAATAATCTCCTATATTTATGAGCTTTGTAGGAAAGGACTTTCTATAGCAAACTCTCATGCCGACGGATCGGCACCACCATAGATATTGCTGTCAAAAAAAGGGGGGCGCTGCCCCCCGGCCCGGTACTAGTATAACGTCCGACAATTAACTGGACTTTTTC
>CALISX010000024.1 GCA_938041725.1 uncultured Lachnoanaerobaculum sp. | reverse complement strand
CCAGATATGTAGACGGAGAGGGGGCGCCCACCATGGATGGACATTACAATCCCAATGGCTCCTATATGGCGGTGGAGGGAATCACCAGCCAGGATGGCAGGATTTTTGGGAAAATGGCCCATGCAGAAAGGATCGGAAAAGGAGTTGCAAAGAATATTTACGGGGAGCAGGATATGGAGATCTTTGCCGCAGGGGTGGAGTACTTCCAATAAGGCGGGGCTTTGAAGCCCCCAACCTTGCCGGAGCTCCCCTAAAGACTTCGTGAGATTCTCTATCAAGGATGCCTATCCGAATAGGATCCTGGCGAATACCCGTCATGATACCTGTGACTATGATGTATCATGATACACAATTTGGCAGACTGGCTGTTAGAAAAGAATGAAACAACTCGGGATTTGTATGGGGAGATGGATATCCTATGGATAATGTGATATTTTTGGAAAAAAACTATATTGCAGGACTGTCAGAAGAGTTCAAAGCAGATCTGCACCAGCATCCTGTGTTGGAGATATATGCTGCGTGTGACGGCGATAGCCATGTCAGGATTGGCAGCAAAACCATATCCGGACAGATTATCGCAATCAGTCCGGGTGCGCTTCATGCAATCGCAGACGATGGGAAAAGAGGCCTTGCCGTTTTTATTGATCCGTTGTCTGAAACCGGCTATTCCATGAAAGAGCATCTGCTGCAGAAAAGGACTTATGAAGCTGCCGTTTGTGAAGGGCTGAAAGCTCCATTAGCGTTTCTTTTGAAGGATCATTCATTGGCGGCAGTATGCAGGGTATCCGGGCAGCTGATGCAGGCATTACGGGGAGATGTGGTCAACCGGCCTTTTAATTCTGCTGTACTGGACGCAATCAGCCTATTATCCGAGGAAGAGGAAGACTTTACAATGGAAATCCTCGCATCAAGGATATGCCTGTCCAAAAGCCGATTGGCGCATCTTTTTTCGGAGCAAACCGGCATTGCATTAAAATCCTATTTGCAGTATAAACGCCTGGAGAGAGCTCTGCTGCACATAATATCCGGCTCGAACATTACAGAAGCGGCTATGGATACCGGTTTTTCAGGTTCTTCGCATATTTCTGCATCCGGAAGAAGGCTGACAGGCATGCAGATCAGAAAACTCCTGAATCTCTGAATCTCATACAATCCCCCCCACGCCCGGGGCGCCGGCACCACATAGATATAAGTCTGGGCGTCACTCTGCTGCTGACAGGTATTCGCAATCTCAGCGACTTTTTGAAAGTCATCGGATCTTGTAAGGAATAAAATGATGACAGGCTATATTACGGAGCCATGAAAGGAGCTGAGAACCATGAGCTTGATTGACTATTTTGCAATGAATATTGTCCCTATGATGTACAGGGGCAAGGGGGCACTGCACCCGGCCGCAACCGGACAGCTGACAGATACTGTCAGCTGTATACGGGAGTACGATGTCAATGTTTTCTTTATCCAGAAAAAGGATGCATTGATCGCAATTGATGCGGGTTATAAGAATTATTCTGCTTTTATGGATAAATGCGGCAGGATCGGAATAGACCCGGCAGATGTTCAGGCGCTGTTTCTGACACATGTTGATCCGGATCATGCAGGCGGACTGGATGTCCGGCAGACAAATTATTTTCAGAATGCAGATATCTATCTGGGAGAGATCGAGGAAAACTATCTGACCAATACGTACCACAGAAAACAGATTGGTCCTTTTGGATTGAAAAATTCCGTATCAATCAAAAGCGGCTATCACCTGCTGAAGGATCATGAGGTGATAAGAGTCGGAGATTTAAAAATACAGGCCCTTCTGGTTCCGGGGCATACCCTTGGGCATCTTGCATATCTGATTGATGATGAACTTCTGTTTACAGGCGATTCCATCGCATTGAACCAGGATGGAGGCTGGTGTTTCTTCGACATCTTCAACTATAAGAGCAGCCTGAATATTGCGTCTTTGAATGGTTTAAAAAATCATCTGGAGCTGTCGAAAATCAGTTATGTGTTTACTTCGCACAATGGATTTACGGACGACGTTCGGGTGGCATTCCGGCATATTGATATCATTCCTGACTGGAAACAGAAAGGATTTGTCTTTGACAATACCGCCCCGTATGATTGTTTTGCAGATGAGGAATAAATTGATGAAGGAATCAGCTAAGGAAAAATCACGTAATTACTTCAATGAACATCAGAAATCAAAGCTGGCTAAAGGCGGTTATTGGAGACATGATTATCAATTCACACTTTCTGCCATCGGTAAGATCCAACCAAGACGACTGATTGATATCGGCTGCGGAGCAGGTGCATTCCTTGCGCTGGTGCAGGAAAAATATCCGGAGATACAGCTGAATGCACTGGATCAGTCAGAAAAAATGGTGGAGGAAACCCGGGAAAGACTTACCGATACGGTAATCGTAACAGTAGGCGACGCAGAAAACATGCCGCTGGAAAAAGAGCAGTATCAGGCTGCAACATGCAATATGAGTATTCATCATTATCCGCATCCACAGAAAGCACTGCGTGAGATGCATCGGATTCTGATGCCTGAAGGATATTTGCTTTTAAATGATATGGATTGCATAGCGCCAATTCGCTGGTGTGCAAATCAGGTTTTTCCACTTCTTCCCGGGGGCGATGTAAAAATGTATAACCGGACTGAGATAATTGAAATGGTGAGGCAGGCAGGTTTTCAAAGAATCAGGTATCAGAAGATTTCCCCATTTTCTTTTCTGTGTATTGCCAGAAAGTGAGAGCTAAAGAAATACAGATATTGGGTCTTGTCCCAGTTGATGCCTTTATAGGATGAACAGGCATTGCTGGAGTACGATGAGCTTCATTCAGAGAGTGAGGACAGATTTTGATGCTGTATCATAATAGTTGACATATTCTTC
>CALISX010000023.1 GCA_938041725.1 uncultured Lachnoanaerobaculum sp. | reverse complement strand
CTCTTCTTCCAAGCGCTCTGTCGGGATCTCCTCCAGGGTCTCCTCTTCGACCTCTTCCGACCCGCTGCCGGCTTTCTTTTCTATTTCCTCTCCAAAGGCTGCCGCACCCTTGGCCATCTCCTCCGACATAGCCGGATCCAAATTTTCCTCTTGCTGTTTGATGTCCTTTTCTTCCATTCCCATTCCTTTCCCTGTATTTTCACAGGCCCTCTGACCACTGGCCGCCGGCCCTCCCTATTCGTCGTTTTTGAACTGCTCCTCCAAAGACATCATAACGGTTTTTATGGTCTTTAGCACCCTTTCATAATCCATTCTCTTAGGACCCAGGATCCCAATGGTGCCCCGAACTCCGGGGCCAATCTCATAATTGGCCGTCACCACGGAAAAGTCCTGCATCTGGGTGACAGGAAGCTCATTGCCAATGTAGACTTGAATCCCTTCATCCCCCTCCTTTTGGTTCACCTCTGCAATCAGCTCCTTTAGAGTGTCCTTTTCCTCAAAAGCACCCAAAAGCTGACTGGCTCTTTTGGCATCCCGCAGTTCAGGATACTTGAAGATATTGGTGGTTCCGCTGGTATAAATCTCCAGATTGTTGGCAGAGCTTTCAAACACCAGAGCAATCTCCTCCAGTACCCGGTCCACAATGCTGCTAAGGGGCCCTGCATCCTGCCGAAGCCTGGCCATAACGCTTAAGTTAATCTCCTCCACCGTCAGGCCGTTCAAAGCCGTATTGATGAGAAGATTTAAATTCAGCAGCTCCTGATCGCTGATCTCCTTTTCGATATCCACGATTTTATTGTTGATAATATTCCCCTCCACCACCGTGACGATGAGA
Organism: uncultured Lachnoanaerobaculum sp.; assembly: GCA_938041725.1. Lineage (GTDB taxonomy): Bacteria > Bacillota > Clostridia > Lachnospirales > Lachnospiraceae > Lachnoanaerobaculum. Next base: position 3,465 of record CALISX010000023.1, on the reverse strand, counting down.
AGCTTATGCTTATCCATTTTGGAGAGCTGCAAAAATTTTAATTTATTGCTTTGGAGATTTGGCCCGGAAATCATGGCAGTATAATTGGTATCCCTGGCAATCACCTTCACCAGCTGCTTCAGCACTGTTTCCAGCTTGTCCACCTTCTTTACCATCAAGTCCTTTAACTCATCCGCCTCCAGCTCCTTCTCCCGGAGAATCTCATCCACATAAAAACGGTATCCCTTGTCAGAAGGAATACGCCCGGCGGAGGTATGGGGCTGTATAATATAACCCATGTCCTCCAGATCGCTCATCTCATTGCGAATGGTGGCAGAGCTTAACCGCAAATCCGAAAGTTTCGAAATGGTTCTGGAGCCCACCGGCTCGCCGGTTTCCATATAATTCTTGATGATTGCCTTCAGTATAATGGCTTTTCGGTCATCCGGCCTCATTTCTCTCTCCTTTCGTTTTGTTGTTAGCACTCATTAGTTTCGAGTGCTAATCTCTAGGTGCTACTATATGCCATTTCATACGGTTTGTCAACTGTTTTTAGAAGAAAATCCAGGTAAACCATCCCACTTCTGGGGCAGGGCGTTCCCCATCTCCATTTTCCAGAGACAGGGAACGCCCCGTCTGACATCAAAAATCACCGTAACAGACTGTTGCTTCCCAAAAAGGGCCGAAGGCAAAGGTCAATCATAAACGCCGCCGCCAATATGGCAAAGAGAATATTGATGGTTCTCTCCTTCAGCCCCGCCAGCCCCCTTTCCAGAAGGGGATGCAGAACGTATAGAATAAAAATACCCCCCAGACCGAATTTTACACTGCTCCAAAGGGCGATCCTCCCCTGAAAATTCAGGAAATACCCGCTGTAATCCCAAAGCCATTTCCCCATGATCCCTTCCATTACATAGCTTCCCGCAAGCTCCAGCAAGGTGGTAATCGCCATGGTTCCCAAAAATACCAACAAGGGGGAAACAGGGAGCATCCCCAGATGCAGCCTCCGTTTTTTTACAGGAGAGAGAAGGGCAGTCAAGACCAGTCCTCCCAAGCCGTAGATCGGCAAATAGGGACCAAACAAAAAGCCCCGGTTGACAAGTCCCATATGGGTTTCCAAAAGCCCCACCAGCACTTCATAGATCCATCCAATCCATGCAAAAAATAAAAACGTCAAAAAAGTATTCCGCAGGGCTTGAAAGGACCTCCTCTGCAGGGTCTTTTTCCGGCCATTTGACATGGTTTCTCCTCCTATTCCTCCTCTGTGTCCCAGCCGGTTTCCATGGCCTGGCGAACCGCTTCATAGCCAAATCCTCTGCGAAACAAAGAGGCCATTACCTTTTGTTTTTCCTCCCGGTTCATATCCGGAGAGAAATGCTTTTTTTTCAGCAGCTTACGGATCAAAGGCCCCTCCTCTGCCGGAGTTTCTTCTAAAAGCTCCTGAATCAACCCCCGGTCCACCCCCTTTTCCAAAAGCTTATACTGTATTTGAAGTCTGCTGTATTTTTTGCTTTTCTGGGCAATGTAATTCTCGGCATAGCGCCTGTCATCAATGTACCCGTAGTTTTGTATCCGTTCCAAGGTCTCCCGAATAATTTCCTCAGGATAATACCCCTGCTTTAACTTCCTTTGCAGCTCTCCCTCCGTGCGAAAGGAGCGCTGTAAAATATATAAAGCTCTGGCAAAGGCCCTTTTTTTTAACAAGGGATAAATCCGAACAAAATAGTCCTCCTCTGTCAGTTCCTCCCCCGGCTTTAGGCCCAACCGGCGGATCTCCGACTGATACAACGCAAAAACAAGGCCCTCTGATAAAAGGACCTTGCTCTTTTTTGTGTTAATGGGAATGATCTCCAGTATCTCCATACCTATACCCCTGACTTTCCACACTGCTCACCAGCAACAAGCTGTCTTTCTCTTTATTCCTCCTCCAAAGGAAGTCCTTCTTCCTCATTGTAGGCCTCCTCTGGGGGAGATTCTGACTCCTCTGCTTCCTCCATGGGACGGTAGGACAGGGGGGTATCCTCCACACCCTGTAAATTGAAATGCTCTCGAACCTTGGTTTCAATCAGATCCCGCAGATCCGTATGCTCCTCCAGATACTTCTTGGCGTTTTCCCGGCCCTGGCCGATCTTCTCCCCCTCATAGGAGTACCAGGCACCGCCCTTTTCTATCACATCACATTCCACGCCTAGGTCTAAAAGGTCCCCTTCCTTGGAAATTCCCTTTCCAAACACAATGTCAAACTCTGTTTCCTTAAAGGGAGGGGCCACCTTATTCTTCACAATCTTCACCTTGGTGCGGTTGCCCACATATTCTCCTGCCAGCTTCAGCTGCTCTCCCTTCCGCACATCAATGCGGATGGAGGCGTAGAATTTCAAGGCTCGGCCGCCGGTGGTGGTCTCCGGACTGCCAAACATCACTCCGATCTTATCCCGCAGCTGGTTGATAAAGACCACGATGCAGTTGCTCTTGGATACAATACCGGTGAGTTTTCGAAGTCCCTGGCTCATAAGCCTGGCCTGAAGGCCCATATGGGCGTCTCCCATCTCCCCTTCAATCTCTCCCTTGGGCACCAGAGCCGCCACTGAGTCCACAATAATAATATCCACCGCTCCGGAGCGGACCATCATCTCGGTGATCTCCAAAGCCTGCTCTCCATTGTCCGGCTGGGATACATACAATTCATCCAGATTCACCCCGATCCGTTCTGCATAGGAGGGATCCAGGGCATGTTCTGCATCAATAAAAGCTGCAATCCCCTTGCGCTTTTGCACCTCCGCCACCATGTGCAGAGCCACAGTGGTTTTACCAGAGGATTCCGGACCATAGATCTCAATAATCCTGCCCCTGGGAATACCCCCCACGCCCAAAGCAATATCCAGACTGATGGAGCCTGTGGGTATCGTTTCAATATTCAAATTGCCGGAACTGTCATTCAATTTCATAACAGTGCCCTTGCCATAGGCCTTCTCAATCTGGGCCAGGGCGGAATCCAGTGCCACCAGTTTTTCTGACTGGTCTACGATCTGCTTGACGGGCTTTGCGCCCTTGGTATCTTTTTCTTTTTTCATGGCTTTCTCCAAACGTATGTTCTTATCATATGCTTTTCATGGTGATTTGTCAAGGGAGAATACAAAGGGGAAAGGAAACGGAAAATCCCGGCGGGTACTATTTAGAATATAGATGCTTTGCCTGTGATGTAAGGATAACATAGGGCTCTGACAAAAGCAAGGCATTTCCCATGGCAGCTGCATCTCTAAAGCTCCCGCAAAAATAAGGGCTTGCCCAAATACCCGGAAGGTACTTGAGCAAGCCCTTATTATGCACGTCTTGCTTCGAATGCTGCTCCCCAGCGTTACCATGGCAGCCTGCTCGGCGGCGGCCGCCCCACGGCACATGAAAGATCCTCCTTAGTGCTGCTGCATTCCTGCCCTGACACGGTTCGAAAGTTTCCATTGCGTGGGGACCCCCACTTCAACACCACTT
>CALISX010000022.1 GCA_938041725.1 uncultured Lachnoanaerobaculum sp. | reverse complement strand
CCGGGCGTTTTCCAAACCAGCTCCAGGACACAATCCCAGGGATTTTCTCTGCAGTATTTGCAGGGCGGAAAATATCGCAATATATTTTGCATCCGTCCCGCATCACCACCTCCACATCCTGCTCACAAATAATGCCAGGAGCAGCCTCATAGGTGCGCTGGTTAAATTCCGGGCAAAATCCCTGGCCCATTCTGGCCATGGGATCCTCGCTTTGGGCCAGAACCACCTCCTGCTGGTTTGCCACAGGTTTTCTGGCATAACGGTAAATGGTCTCCAGTTCCTCACCCTGGAAGGTTTCCTTTACCACAAAATGGGTATCCGGATTTATCTTTGTTTTCATTTTCCTCTCCCTTTCTGTTCCCGGTTCTATTCGTTTTCCACCAAATCCAGCACATAGTCCACAGCATCCTTTATTGTGGCCTTTCTGCGAAACTCCATATATGGAATTTCCACATCAAATTCATCCTCCAAAAAGGTGGTGATTTGAGAATAATGCACGGACTTTGCATGCAGGTCCTCCACAAAGCGCAAATCCTCTGTAATTTCCTCCGGCTTTTTCCCAAACAAAGGAGCTCCTCTTTCAATCAGCTTCGCCTTAATTTGATCCCTTAATTCCATATTGCCTCCTGTAAAAATACCTTCAGACTCTGGCACAATGGCCTGGGGGATATTTTCCCCTCCAGCTTCCTGTCCTTCGTCTGCATTTTTTCTTTGGTTATAGCCCTATGGTACTGTTTTTTTGTGAAAGTCACAATGTTTAGAAAAAGAAATATCAAAGATTTATCAAGAGTTTTTTGTGCTGCAGCACAATGCGTCTTCCAGGAAAAGAAAAACCAGTTACCAGCTTTTCCAAACCAGCTCACTTGATGGAATAGGAAGGATTGGAAACGATCAGCTCAAAGGATTCATCATCCCAACGCTGCGGTGCGGTCAGCGTGTCCTCGCAGGCAATGTCAAACTTATCAAAACCAACATCATGCAGGAACATATTGATACGGCAGAGGTTGTATGTCGTGATATTGATTTCCTGTCCATAAAAGCCGTTTCTGACGGCATCTCTGCCCAAAATCTTCTTCGCTTTCAGAAGCAGAGAGCCCGAGCCCTCTCGTGTCAAGCGAATAACACAAAATATTTTTATAAATCTATGATTTCCTCATTAAGCAAAAAATCCTCTACTCCAATGTATAAAATACCATCGTTATCATGTTTAGGAATAATGTGCTTCCTTACAATGACAATCTTTTTAAATGAATCATCTATTTTCTTAAGCGATGCCGTTTCTTGCTCTCTTTTCTCTATACTGTCTACATTCAAAGCTGATTGCATATAGTACCTTTGATGTCCTTTGTTTATAACAAAATCAACCTCAAGCTGAATCTTTCTTCTGTTTCCGTCTTTCTTAAAATCGTGTTCTACCACACCGACATCTATATTGTATCCTCTACGAAGCAAGTCGTTATAGATGATGTTTTCCATAATATGTGTGTCTTCTACTTGCCTAAAATTTAATCTTGCATTTCTAAGACCAATATCTGAAAAATAGTATTTGTATGGGG
>CALISX010000021.1 GCA_938041725.1 uncultured Lachnoanaerobaculum sp. | reverse complement strand
TCAGAATGCCCTGCGGATTTTAAAGGCAGCTCTGCTGTATGCTACCTTGGTGGGAGGCCTTGCCTCTGCCATTACCTTTTTTGGAGCAGGTACTTTTGCCAGATTTTTATTCCATATGCCCCTGGCAGAAATGGCTCTTACCACCTTGGCCCCCACCATATGGGTGATGGCCTATTTGGGGGTGTTTCGTGGGTATTTCCAGGGACATTCCACCATGGTGCCCACTGCCATTTCCCAAATTTTAGAACAGATTGCCAATGCGGGGGTTTCCGTATTTGCCGCCTGGTATCTTTGTAAAACAGCGGCGGAAAAATACAGCAACATCAAGGTGATTGGCTCCTATGGTGCAGCAGGAGGAACCATCGGAACAGGAGCAGGGGCTGTGGTTGCTCTTTTGTTTATGCTGGGGCTGTTTCTTCTTTCCGGCAAGAGCAGAAGGGCTCTTTTATCCAGGGGAAAGCGAAAAAAGCTTCCTTTGGAGAGCTATTCCAAAATTACAGGAATTTTGATTATCACCGTAGTGCCTGTAATTGCCTCCACTGCTATTTACAATATCAACAGTATTTTAGACAACATTTTATTTGGCATTGCCATGAATTACCTGGACAGAAAGGAGGACATAGAGTTTTTATACGGCGTTTATGCAGGAGAATATCTGGTTTTGATCAACCTGCCTGTGGCCATATCCAATGCCCTTTCCTCCTCCCTCATTCCCGCTCTGTCCAGAAGCTGGGCAGAGAATGCCAGGGGAATGGTGAATGCTAAGATTGCGGTGGTGATCAAGCTGGCCTGTATTGTGAGCATGCCCTGTGCTGTGGGGCTGGCGGTGCTGGCGGAGCCCATTATGAATCTTTTGTTTTCTAAAAAGGAGGGAACCCAGGTGGCTGCCTATTTAATGATGATGGGCTCGGCTACCATTGTACTGTATTCCATTTCCACCATTACCAATGCAGTGCTTCAGGGAACCAATCATTTACATGTGCCTGTAAAAAATGCCGCCCGGGCCTTGGTGTATCATTTTGTTGTGCTGGGCATTTTATTATTTTTGTTCCGCTGGGATGTGGTGGGCATTGTATTTGGCAATATGGCCTTCGCTCTGTTTATGTGTATTTTAAATGCAGGGGCGATCCGCAAATACCTGGCCTATAAGCAGGAGATATTCAGAACCTATATTCTGCCTGCCTTTTGTTCCGGGGTAATGGGGGTGGCGGTTCACTTCAGTTATCAAATGGCAAAGCGCCACTTTCACAGGCTGGCCCTGCAAACCCTCATTCCCATTGCCCTGGCCATTCCAGTGTATCTTTTGCTGCTGGTGATTACAAAGACCTTGACGGAGGCAGAGCTGTCCCGGATTCCCGGCGGAAGATTGGTGATTGGCTTTTATAAGGCCCTTAGACTGATGTAGAAAAACATGAAAACAGGAATTATCGGAGCGGGGGCTGCTGGAATGATGGCGGCCCTTACCGCTGCAAAGAATCAAGAGGAGGTGGTGGTTTTTGAACACAATGCCCTGCCTGGGAAGAAGCTTCTTTCCACTGGAAACGGCCGGTGTAATTTTACCAATATCTCCATAAAAACAGAAAATTATTATGGGAATGCCTTGGCTCTGGAACGGATTCGGGCCTTTGATCCACAAAAAACCATTGGTTTTTTTAATGCTTTGGGGATTGTGGAGCAGTACAGGGAGGGGCTGGTGTATCCTGTGACAGATCAGGCGGCCTCTGTACAAAGGGCTCTGCATCGGGCCATGGAATGCCTGGGGGTTTCCCTTCTACTGGATACTCCGGTGGAAGGGGTGGAAAAAAGAAAACATTTCCATATTTTGGCTGGCGGAAGAGAGTATGTGTTTCACCGTTTGATTGTGGCCACCGGTCTTCGGGCTGCTCCAAAGCTGGGATCTGACGGCTCCTTTTTACCGAAATTAAAAAAACTAGGGGTGTATTACCGAACCTATTCTCCGGCTCTTTGTCCCCTGCTTTCCAAGGATCCTTTTTTTGCCCAGACAGCCGGGGTAAGAGCCGGGGGATCTGTGGAGGTGTTGATTCAAGGAGAAAGATATGTTGATCTTGGGGAAATTCAATTTACCAAGGAGGGACTGTCCGGCATCCCTGTATTTCAAATCAGCCGTCACATCAGCCGCAGCCTTCAAAATCAAAAAAAAGAAAGGGTTATGTTGGATATTTTTGCCCATTTGGGTGATGCCAGGGAAATTCTTTATAAGAGAAGGGAGCTTTCCTTCATGGAAACCTTTGGGGATCTGGGAAATGGACTCATTCCCTCCAGGCTTTGGCAGGCGGTTTTACAAAAATGCGGTCTGCAGCCGGAGGATCCAATAGAAATCCGGCAGCTGAATCGTTTGACTGCCCTGGTAAAAAATCTGGAATTTACCCTGGATGGG
>CALISX010000020.1 GCA_938041725.1 uncultured Lachnoanaerobaculum sp. | reverse complement strand
GGTCAAGGTGCTGGAGGTACGGGATTACGGCCAGTCTGTGATCACTGACTTAGACAGCGGAAGCACCAAAAAAATTGACTTGCCCAAGTCCAATGTGCTGAAATATATGCTGGAGGGCGGAACTTCTGTGGTGCTTCGCCCCTCGGGAACGGAGCCCAAGCTAAAGCTTTATTTAAGCATTGCCACAGATGAAAAGACCAAGGCCCTGGCCCTTGAAAAGGAACTGACCGGGGATTTGGAAAAGGCCTTTTGAAATATGATGGAAAAGGACAAAATGGTTTTCATTTTGTCCTTTTCTAAGTGCCCCCCAGGCCGGGAGGACCCGGTGTCGCCATCAATATAAGGGGGCCCCTTACTTCATGCCCTGGTATTGCTTTTTTCGTTTCTCCATGATACTATTTTGCGGTGGGCAAACAAATGTATTTTGAGGACGGACATGGACAAAAAGGGAAAGTATTATGTGGTGCGGGAAAAAGCGATACCCGAGGTGCTTTTAAAGGTGGTGGAGGCAAAGCTGCGCATGGAGCGGGATCCGGGACTGACTGTAACGGAAGCGGCCCGGCAAAGCGGCATCAGCCGCACCTCCTTTTATAAGTACAAGGATGATATTTTTCAGTTCAATGACTCCGCAAAGGGCAAAACCATAACCTTTGCCATACAGATCTCTGACAGTCCCGGGCTCTTGTCACGGCTTTTGGGGATTGTGGCAGGGTATCATGCCAATATTCTTACCATTCACCAGTCCATTCCCCTGGGGGGTGTGGCCGGGGTATCCCTGTCGGCGGAGATACGGGAGGATACCGGGGATGTGGCGAAGATGATGGAGGAAATGGAAAACCAGGAGGGAATCCTGGATGTTAAGATATTAGCAAGGGAGTAGGGATAATGATCAATGTAGCAATCATGGGCTTTGGAACAGTGGGTTCCGGTGTATATGAGGTCATTGCAGGGAATAATGCACTGCTGAAGCAGCGGCTGGGGGATTCCATCCAGGTCAAAAAGATTCTGGACATCCGCAATTTTTCAGGTCAGGAATTTGGTTCCAAGGTGGTAAAGAATTTTCAGGATATTGTGGAGGATCCGGAAATTCAGATTGTGGTGGAAACCATGGGAGGCACGGATCCGGCCTACCGCTTTGTATCAGAGTGCTTACAGGCAGGAAAGCATGTGGTAACTTCCAATAAGGCTCTGGTGGCAGAATATGGAACCGGGCTTTTGAAAATGGCCCGGGAAAAAGGGGTAAACTTCTTTTTTGAAGGCAGTGTGGGGGGCGGGATTCCGGTGATAAGAGCCATGAGTGAGGCTTATTCCGGAGAGTATATCCGGGAAATTACAGGGATTTTAAATGGAACCACCAATTTTATTTTAACCAAAATGGAGGAGGAGGGAGAGAGCTTCCAGGGGGCCTTAAAAACAGCCCAGAGTCTGGGATATGCGGAAAACAATCCTGCGGCAGACGTGGAGGGGCATGACACCTGCAGAAAGATTGCCATTTTAGCCTCCCTGGCCACGGGAAAAGAGGTGGATTTCCGGGATATCCGTATGGAAGGGATTTCCGGCATTGACCAGGAGGATTTTCTATATGCCAAGGCTCTGCATTCTTCTATTAAGCTGTTTGGAGATGCCCGCTTTGAGGAGGGGAAGCTTTTTGCCTATGTGGCCCCGGTTATGGTGTCCCATGACCATCCCCTGTACATGGTAAGGGATGTGTTCAATGGAATCATGATTGAAGGAAATATGCTGGGAAAATCCATGCTGTATGGAAGCGGTGCAGGAAAGCTTCCTACTGCCAGTGCTATGGTGGCAGATATTATTCATGCAGCAGGCAGCTTAAATACCAGTATATGCAAGGGCTGGAGCAGCGAAAAGCAGCCGGTGGAGGATATTTTGCAAATGTCCCACAGCTATTTTGTCCGGTTTAAGGGACAGGGAGGAGAGGCCGGGGAGCGCTGCCACAAGGCCTTTGGAGGAGGAAAATACATTCATCTGGAGGGACGGGAGGAGTTTGGTTTTCTGACAGGGCTGATGCGGGAAAAGGATTTTCTTTCAGTGTTAAAAAACCAGGAGGGTGTGTTGAAATACATTCGGAGCAAGGTGGCGCTTTAATCGGAGACACTGGCTCCATCAGCCCTTCTTCATTGTTTGGCGATTGCAAGGCAATCGCCAAAAGCCATTTTATGGAGAAGATTTTTTGGAGATAATCTATGTTGGATCAATTGTTGAATCTATTTCATATGCCCTGTATGCTGCATGAAATCACAGGGCTGTACTGTCCCGGCTGCGGTGCCACCCGATCGGTGCGGGCTCTGGCCCATGGACAGCTTACCAGAAGCTTTCTGTACAATCCCTTCATACCCTATATGGTGCTGGCTGCTTTTATTTTAATCTTTTTTGTAGTAAAGTATAAGATCAGAAAAAAGAAACTGGATGCAGACCGGCTGGTGATCAGTCTGGTGCTGTTTGGTGTGGGTCTGCTGCTGGTGAATTGGCTGGTGAAGGATTACCTGCTGCTCTTTCGAGGATTGGATGTATTAAAGAATCTGGATCTGCAAAGCTAGGGGAACGATGGAAAAGAAAAATCAAACAGAGAAAAAACGAAACAAATGGGAAGGATATTCCTTTACCCTGGGGATACTGTCTTTGATTACGGGATTGCTTTTTTGTCCCGCTTTTGGAGTATCCAGCGGCATTCCCACAGGGATTTTTGCCATTGCCTGCGGGATTTTGTCTCGGGAGGAGGGATATCCTGGCAGAGCCCGTGTGGGCATGGCCTTTGGTATTGTAGGGATTATTTTTGGTTTTATATGGTTTTTACTGATGCTGTATTCCGGTATTCAGACACAGAATCCGGAAACGGCAACAAGGATTTTAGAGATTATGGAACAGTGGCGTCAGATGATGCCCCAGCAGAACATTCGTTAAGGAGGCAGTTTTGACAGATATAGTACAAATACTGGCAAAGGAGCTTAACATTCGATACAGTCAGGCCCAGGCGGCGGTGGAACTCATGGATGAAGGGAATACCATTCCCTTTATAGCCAGATACAGAAAAGAGGCCACCGGATCCCTGGAGGATGAGGTTTTAAGACATCTGGAGGAAAGGCTCCGCTATTTAAGGAATCTGGAGGAGAAAAAAGAACAGGTGCGTTCTACCATTGGGGAACAGGGGAAATTAACCAGGGAGCTGGAGGCAGCCATTGCAGAGGCAAAGA
>CALISX010000019.1 GCA_938041725.1 uncultured Lachnoanaerobaculum sp. | reverse complement strand
GGTGTGAAAATATGAATAAGCTCCAATGGAAGCGGGTTTATGAAACTCCTGAAAATAACGATGGATATAGAATACTGGTTGACAGACTTTGGCCCAGAGGGCTAAAAAAAGAAAATGCAAAAATAGATTATTGGGCAAAGTCGATTACTCCAAGTGCCGAATTGCGGCAGGCTTATCATAAAGAAGAAATAAATTACGACACTTTTGCTGAAAAGTATGGAAAAGAATTGGGGAAAAACCCTGATTGTCAGCGGCATGATCAAAAAGGGAGACCGCTTTCCCAGCGAGCATCTTCTGGAAAAGAAATTCGGTTATTCCCGGCAAACCATCCGGATGGCTTTGGGAATGCTGGAGATGGAGGGCTTGATCGAAAAGCGGCGGGGCAGCGGTACCTATGTGCTGTACCAAATGGAAAACAAAGAGGCCAAGACTGTGGGGCTGATTCTCAGCTATTTTGCGGATTACCTCTTCCCCCAGATCTATGACGGGATTGCCTCGGTGATGAAGGAGCAGGAAATCGGGATTGACCTGGCGGTGACCAAAAACGATTTAAACAAAGAGGCCCTGTATCTGGAGGAATTTTTGCATGCCGGAGTCTCGGGTCTGATCGTGGAGGGCACCAAGTCCACCTTTCCAAACCCCAATGTACGGCTGTATCGAAAATTTCTGGAAAGGAATATTCCAGTGATTTTTATACATAATCACTATGAAAATATGCCCTTCCACAGCATTGAAATGTCCGATGCCAAATGCAGCCATGCCCTTACCAAGCAGCTGCTTTTGGCGGGACACCGGCAGATTTGCGGGATTTTTAAATATGATGATGTACAGGGGATTGAGCGGTATCGGGGCTTTATGGAATGTATGACAGAACATGGGCTTTCCATTGATGATGATATGATCCGGTGGTATTCCACAAAGGATGCCTCCTTTAAGCTTTCCAAAACCGCCCTAAGCGGCTTTTTAAAAAAGACCAGGGGCTGCACGGCCATGATGGTGTATAATGATGAGCTGGCCTATCAGATCCGGGAACTGGCTTGGTCCAGGGGCATCGGGATTCCAGAGAAGCTTTCCATGGTTTCCTTTGATGATGCCACCCTTTTTGAGGAAAGCGCCCCGATTTTATCTGCAGTGCATCCCAAGCTGATGCTGGGGCGGCTGGCAGCCAAAAATCTCATAAAAATGATGGGGGATGAAAACTGGCAAAACCATTCCTATTCCCACCGCTTCCCTGTGCGTCTGAATGCAGGTGCTTCCATAAGAGATATAAGAGAAAAGTGGCATGTTTAAAATGCTCTAAAGTGGCAGTTTTAAACATGCCGCTTTTTTGCTATGGTAGGGGGAAGAAAGGGAGGTTATATATGAATACAAACAATTCTGCCTATAAAATCGTTGTTACCGCCTTGATGGCTGCCTTATGCTATGTGAGCTTTACCTTTTTAAAAATTCCCATTCCCACCATCGGGGGAGGGTCCACTGCTCTTCATATTGGCAATGCCTTTTGTGTCCTTTGCGCCCTGTTGCTGGGAGGAGTTTATGGAGGACTGGCCGGAAGCATTGGTATGACCATTGCAGATCTTATGGATCCCAGATACATTACTTCGGCTCCCAAGACCTTTATTTTAAAGCTTTGCATCGGACTGATTGCAGGTTTTATTGCCCATAAAGTGGCCCATATTTCCCAGTCCCATAAACCGGAGTATATTCTGCGCTGGGCAGCCATATCCTCCGCTGTGGCTTTGGGCTTTAATGTGGTCTTTGATCCCATTGTGGGCTATTTGTATAAAGTATACATTCTGGGGGTGAATGCAGAGGTATCAAAAATTATGGAAACCTGGGGAGCCGGGGCCACCTTGATCAATGCCATTGTATGCACGGTGCTGGTAACCCTTTTGTATACGGCGCTGCGCCCGGTGCTGACCAAATCCGGGCTGCTAAAGACCGCATAGAAATATGCAGGCAGGCAAAGTCCTGAGGAAGCATGGCATTATTGCTTCCTCAGGACTTTTTATCGATTAGAAGGGCCTTTATCTATGACAACTTTTTCATTTATATAACCGATTCTTTTTTCGTCATATTTTTGGTCAGGCTGCCGGGTTGACGGTGGGGGAATTTCAAGATACACTGAAATAGTTAGTGTGACCTAACCGTAAGCTATTTACAGGAGGTAGAGATGAGCAAACGATCTATTTTTAAGCCGGCAGCCCTGCTGGCAGTTTTTTCCCTGGTTCTGGGTGTAACAGCAGCTTTTCCTGCTTATGCTGGGGCGTCAGCTTCTGCAGAGCCGGACTTTGCGCCCTTTGTGAAGGATGGCTATGTGTACGCCCAGATGGACGTGGACTATGCAGATTTCTTTTACGGTGAATTGAATAATACCGGAGAAAATTCCACCCTGGATCTGGGAACCCAGGATCCAGCAGCAGCTCTGCGTGCTCCGGGGTATTATGACGCAGTTTCCAGTGCTACTGTGGGCAAGGTGGCCAGATGGCCCCAGGTGAAGGCGGACACCTCTTCGGGAAAAACCATTGCCACAGGTGTAGCCAAGGTTACAGTACGCATGGAGGAAAATTTGTGGAACCAGGCCAGAGCAGCCCAGGGAGGGGGGGCCTCCTCCCAGAATCCGGTTTTAGAGCTGGCTGCACAGATTGCGACTCCCTCCAGCGCTGCTCCGGCAAATCTCCCGACAGAATATAAGACCATTAATGGAGACGGGTCCTTAAGCAAAATGGTTTCAGAAAAGGAAACGCTGCAGCCCGCCGCCCCCCCTGTCATTGAAACCGGAAAGCGTTTCGGCAATTATTATCTCACCATGAATCTGGATCCTGCCTTAAGCGTGGCCGATTTAATGGCCGGGATTATGGAAACCAGCGATGGTGCAGTATATGGCTTAAAGCCCATTGACAATCTGTGGCTGCGCACCAATAATATAGGCATTGCCGTACGGGAATTTAGAGAGCCCCATGGAAATTATCCGGCCTACGCCCGTTTTGCCGATTTGCAGGGAAAAACCATTACCCGTATCACCTATTTGTTAAAGAATAAAAAGGATGTGGCAGTGGATACCAATATGTTTGTAAAATACCTGCTGACAAGCGGCCAGACCATTACTGCCCAGGATCAGGTGTTTCATACGGCAGGCAACCAGGTACCTCTGACTTTTAATCTGCCCGGGGATTCCTCCTTTGCCCTGACAAAGGTAAGCTGCAAGGGAAAGGACCTGGTTTCCGGCACAGATTACACCTTTGACCAGGGAGCAAAGACCCTGCACATGCAGGCCACCGCCAATACCGGCATTGGAGAGTATACTCTCCTTTTCACTGACTCCAAATATGAGGATGTGACGGTAAAATTTGTACTCTCCTCCGGTCAGCCGGAGGGAAGCATAGTCCTTTCCAACAACACCCTGCGGCTTCCCGGCGGGGTTGCCCTTGACAAGTATCTGGCCAATATTACTCAGATTAAGGTAACTCCCCTTAACGCCTCCGGGCAGGAGGATACCGCCAATGCAAAGACCTTTACTGCCAGGGATCTGGGAACCATTTTCTTTGACAATACTGGTTTGGTAAAAACCGACGCTGCAGTGCCGGGAAGGAATAACACCTCCACCACAGCCTTTCCCCAGGACGGCAGCTATAAGCTGGAGATCACTTCCACAGGATATCCTGCAGTAAGCGCCGTCATTAGAAAACCGGCCTTTATCAATAACGGTGG
>CALISX010000018.1 GCA_938041725.1 uncultured Lachnoanaerobaculum sp. | reverse complement strand
GAGGGAATAAAATAAAAAAACCGGTGCCTGTTTTCAGGATGCCGGTCTTTTTTAGTTCTGATCAATATACATCATACATCTGCTGGTGCAGGCTGGCTGCTCTTTTGTCCTTTAAAATCTATATAAGTGCCAGGGTGCGGTACAAAAGCATATAATGGCAAAAGGTTCCCAGCATAATGAAAACATGGAAGATTTCGTGAGAGCCAAAGTAAATATGCTTTTCATTGAAGGCCCGCAGTTTAAAGGCGTAGATGACCGCTCCCAAGGTATAGGCAATGCCCCCGAACAAAAGCCATAAAAAGCCGGAGAGGGGTAAAACCCGGAACAAAGGTCTTAGGGCAAAGATACAAAGCCATCCCATAACCACATACAGAATAGAGGAAAACCATTTGGGACAGCTGACAAAAAAGATTTTCAATAAAATCCCTACCAGCGCCAGGATCCATATGGCCCCCAGCAAAAGATAACCGGTTTGTCCCCTTAGGGCGGTAAGGCATACCGGAGTATAGGTTCCTGCTATCAGCACAGAGATCATGGTATGGTCAATTTTTCGGAAAATCAAGGTTTTTTTCAGGTCCAGCACCACGGAATGGTACAGGGTACTGGCTGTGTATAATAAAGTGGCGGATACAATAAATACAAACATGGACAGGGCGGTGATGGTGCTGCCATGCTCCAGGGCTCTTTGCATCAGGGGACCGGCTCCAATCCACAAAAGGATCAAGCCCAGGAAGTGGGTCAGAGCAGAGCCGGGTTCCCGTACCCGGATGGATATGGTTCCGGGAAGAATGCCAAATCGGGTTTTTTCTCCATGGTTTGCTTGCATATATGTCCTCCTTCATGTGGTTTTAAAAACTATGTGTTGCATGAGGTAATACTACATGATTCCAGGAGAGATTGCAAGCAAAATGAAAAGGAGTTGTGTAAGATTAATGTAAGTTGCTTTTTTATGAAAAAGCGGTACAATGAAGTGGCAGTCGGCGGTGTTTTATTTTGGGGATGTACCGGTTTCGACAGGGAATATGCAGTCGGTGAAGCTATCCGTATGCAATGCGTTAAATGGCAAATTAAATATAAACGCTGAAGATAATTTAGCTTACGCAGCCTAAGGGCTGCTGCGAACCCCGGTGCACTTACACGCCGGGATCTTCGTATCGACTATGTAAGAAACCTTATATACAAAGCTTTGCGTATATAGATGTAATATGAAGCTACCAACCCGGGGGACTTGCCTGTAACTTTCCCGGAGCGGGAATTTCCCGAACAGGCTATGATAGTAGAAGAACGAGGAATTGTTTTTTGGACACGGGTTCAACTCCCGTCATCTCCATGTTTTAAAGCCTTGAATTTCAAGGCTTTTTTATTGTTTTTTTTGATGGAGTAGGCGCTGTCACAGGTTTTTCTTCCATCAATGTGCAATGAAAGACTGGGTTTAATAGAGGCACCAAGGGAGTCAAGTATAAAATCAATGCCTTCTCTTCGTGCCAACTTAGCTGCAGGAACAAAATCACTGTCACCGGCTATTAGAATTATCTTATCAACTTGTTTTTTGAATGCCATGGAAGCAATATCAACCCCTATCATCATATCAACGCCTTTTTGCTCAACGTTGATACAAAAGTCGTCTTTCGTTAAATCATTCAGTGTTCTGGAACCATTTAAAACCTTCCTCAACACGTCTTGTCTGATATTGAAATGTGCCTGCTCGTCGGCCAGCTTACCCAATCGCAAAGCTACCTTCCTTTTTCTTTTCAGCTCGAAAAATTTTATTGTCCATTCGTATAGGTCCGTTTTTGCAAATTCTATATTTTCCCGTGTAAGAGGATGATATACGGTTTTTCGCATGGGTGGGCAGTCATAATAAAAGATACGATATAGCTGATGTTGATACTTGTTTTTCCCTTTTTTAGAGCGCTCATAAAGATGTCGATGGCAATATTCGATTAACTCGTCCGCCCTTTCTGCAGCTGTTTTAACGCCT
>CALISX010000017.1 GCA_938041725.1 uncultured Lachnoanaerobaculum sp. | reverse complement strand
CCTTCATATCCGCAATCTTCTGATCCTTTTGTGCCTCGCGTGCTTGCGATTCTTCAAAGGCCCTTTTCAGGGATTCGACCGTGCTATTCAATTTGGTGACAACATCCTTCATCTCTGTGAGCTGGATGTCTCTTGAAGTCATATCCATGAAAAGTCCCCTCCAATAATGTTGGATTTATTATATCGTAAATACAACATTATTGGAAGGAAAACGACTGCTTTTATGCTGTATGATTGTGCCGGAAAAGCCAGTGTTTATGCGTGATCTCGGACTTTGATCGCCTTTGGCTGGTCAATGTCCAGCCCGTCCATCAGATATCCAAACTCCTTCCACGTCAGGTTTCTAACTTCAGAACGATTCCTCGGCCACCGGTACCGTCCATCTGCAGTCAGGCGCTTGTAAATCATAACCAGGCCATCAAACTCCTTGAGGATTGCCTTTATCCTGTCACAGCGTTTACCGCAGAAAAGATAAAGGCTCCGGCAGTCAGGCTGTTGCGTATCTATTTGGTCTTTGATGATAGCACACAGACCATCAATGGACTTTCGCATATCGGTGTAGCCCGTGATGAGGTAGATTCTGTCGACCACTGTAATATCGGCTAACATGATGCTAACCTCAACGTCCTGATTGCAGCTTCCAGCAGACCAGGGTCAGCTCCATCACTGACTCTGATGCTGGCAGCTCCCAGAATGATTTCAATCTTATATGAATTGTCAAGGGGGATTGGTGCTGCCTGCAGGGCAGGCAGCGGTGTATGCATTTCCAAACTGGCTTCACGATCCGGGACAATGTTAATCTTAACTACTTCCTGTTTTGCAGTGAAGTCCATGGAGAGCTTTGCTTTTTTTGAAGATGCGGGGATGGCGCATGCCATTTTCCGCAGCCTTGTTACCGCATTGTAAAAAGTGCTGGCCGGGATGCCCTGCTGCTCACACCACATGCGGTCAGCTAACCCGCTCTGGCGGCACTGCGTGATAAGTTCCATCCATTCGGCACTGGATCTGTTTGGTTGTCGTTGGTTCATTGCGTGTTCCTCCTCCTGGGTAGTGATTTGTTACCGTTTAGCTTTTCCATCTTTTTAAGAGTGGAGCAAAACGCTACTTGTTACTCACCATTATAGAGGTAAAACACTTATTCTACTAACCGCCCAGTTTTTAATCGCTTACTTTTATCTTGTAATCCTACGGCTGTAAACAGCTGTGATGGGTGAAAAGGCCTGTATTGGAATATACTTTTCCCTTGATTTTCCTTATAATAACCAGTGAATCCAGGGAAGGGATGATGGGGGAAGCAAAGGATGGCAGGCGTTTTTTGGGGGGACTATGAAGGTATTGATTGTAGATGATGAAAAAAATATTGTGGACTTGATCCAGAAAAGCCTGAAGCTGGAGGGCTATGAAACATTGGGAGCCTACTCCGGCCAGGAGGCGCTGCACAAGGTAAAAACCTGGCATCCGGATATCGTGCTGCTGGACATTATGCTGCCGGATACCGACGGGTATGAGGTGCTGCAGAA
>CALISX010000016.1 GCA_938041725.1 uncultured Lachnoanaerobaculum sp. | reverse complement strand
GAAAGTGTGTAATGGCTATGACATTATGTTTAGCAGGCTGGTAGAAAAGTACAACCAAAACCATGGGGAAGCTTTGCCGGTGGTAACAACGCCCCATACCTTGCGGCACACATTCTGCACCAACATGGCAAATGCGGGAATGAATCCAAAAGCCTTATAGTATCTTATGGGACACGCCAACATTACCATGACACTGAACTATTACGCACACGCCACATTTGACAGCGCACAGGCGGAATTTTTCAGACTGGCGGCTTAAAGGAAAAGAGAGGTTTTACTACTTCTTTACTACCTTTCAAAGCGAAAACACAAGCAGATTTAAGAAAATATGTGAGTATCTCCCGATATACAAAATGCCGAAAATACCTGTAAAGACAGGCTATATCGGCATATAAGAACTTTTGAAAAGATAGTTAAAAATCATATTAGAGTTTAATAGCAAACAATAATCTCTTTAGACAAAAATCATGGCCATGACGATTGTATTCCAAAAGTACTAATGTTTCTGGATAAGTTGGCAGCTTCTTCTTCCCGGTCAGCTGATCGAATATCTATCTTGCAGCTTTATTAATACGATTTTACGAAAACCCAAAAGACCCACCTGAAATTAAGATAATCAGGCGGGTCTTTTGAGTTAATTGTCACGTTTAGCTTTATATTGTGTTAGATGATTGAAGTCATCTTCATTTAAGGATACTGTCTCTTTATTTTCACATAAGGACAATACATAATTAATAAATTGCATTCTATTTTCTGTTCGTTCACTGTAATATTTTCTAACCGTCGGATTATTTAAAAACTGCACTTTATGATTTACAGCAGGTTTATATTCTATCATGGATTCAACAAGATATTCTATATCATCTTGCATTTCTGGCGGATACCCTTCTTCAATTAGAGCATAAACACTTGCTGTTATCAAATTGCGATCATCGTCCCATTCTTTTTCGGAAGAATAATACTGTGGACACAGAAAAGGGAAATCTTTAAGCAATTCTCCTTTACGACAACAATCTTCAAACACAACAAGAGCTACATCTCGTTCTTTATTTTGGATAGAAAAAAAAATCGTATCCTTATAGTTGAATTCTAATTTAAATATATAATTTACCATTTCATCACACTCCTGCAAATGTTAAACAGCGGCTAACAATGCAGGAAGAAATTCAGGTGCTACCAAGGCAATGCCTACAGCTGTGACAAAAATACCGGCTGCAATCAGCAGGTCTTTATTCACAGACAAATTCAATTTTCTGCGGTGTCTCTCTCTTTTCGCTTCCTGCATCTTTTTCAAATCTTTTTGTCCTTTTTTATAATCTTTTGAATCTTTAACTTTCTTCTGGACATCTTTAGGAACTTTTGAACCGTCAAGAGTTTTCCCATGACTTGGTGTTCCATCTACGTTTTCTACACCATGAATATTTTTGCTATTATTCCGGATACATAGAGTTTGGCATCGGCGCATTTGATCTCAGTGATGTCGGTAACACATTTGATGGAAGGCTTATCCGCTGTGAAATCCCTCTTCAGAAGGTCACCCGATTTCTGCGCTTCCCTGTCGGCTTTGGTGATCCCGTTAGGCTTGCGTTTGGGCGTATGGCTGATTCCAAGGATACCCATGATTCGGTAGACCGTGCGCTCGCTTGGAATTTTGACTCCTTCCGGACGTGCCTGGATCAATGCGTCATACATCCGCTCTCTGCCATACGTATCATTACATTCATCCTCGGTGAGGATATCCATCATGGCGTTGGCGAGAGGTTCGTACTTCCAGGGTCTGCCCTTACAGCCCAGATATTTGTAGAAGCCCTGCCGGCTGATGTGGAGCATCCGGCAATAGAAAGAGATCTCTCCAGTCAAAACGCCGCCTTCCGTCAACAGATCGATATATTTCATTCGTTTGTTTTTGTTGACTTCAGGCGGCTCGCAGCGAAAAAAGCGCTGGCCTTTTCCAGAAAATCCTTCTCTTTTTCGAGACGCCGGTTTTCTTTTTCCAGCTCTGCGATGCGTTTTCTGGAAGCGGCAAGCTGTTCGGTGAGGGATATGGCACTCTGCGGTGTCTGAGCCCCCTGTCCGAGATCCAGAAAGCCATTCTTCGTCGACCTCATCCATCCATAAAGAGTATTAACCGGGATCCCAAGCTCTGAAGCTGCTTTTGTGCCTCCGATCTCTTTGGCAAGCTTAACCGCCTGAACTTTGTATTCAGGGTCATACTTCCGTTGTTCTCGTTTTTCTGCCATGGTATCTTCCTTTCCTTATTGGATTTATTAAAAATCCTTGGGAAGAATATGTCAACTATTATGATACAGCATCACCCGTAATATTTTAATATTTTATTACAAATCTAATGATAGAATTCCACTTATGTTAATTATATATCCTTCCCACTACTAGAGCGGATTTGGGACTTTCACCCATTAGAAACGTGTGCTGCCGGGCACATAAAAAAGCTCTGCCCTGCCCCCAAAGAGCAGAACAGAGCTGAGAAGAACATCACTTATTGTAATTCCCCAAGAATCTTTCTCTTAATTTCCAAAAACCTCTCTGAAAGCTTAAACCCATTCCCCCGGGGCTTTTGTTCCGATATCCGGATTTCTCCCCGAATCCCCCCGGGCTGCCCCGCCATAATATAGATCCGGTCCGAAAGCAAAATCGCCTCATCAATATCATGGGTGATAAACAACACCGACATATGCAGCTTTTCCATCATGTCCATGTACCAGCCATGAAGCTCCTCCTTGGTAAGGGCGTCCAATGCAGAAAAGGGCTCGTCCAAAAGGGCCATCTCCTTGGAAAAAAGATAGGTTCGCAAAAGGGCTGCCCGCTGGCGCATCCCTCCGGAAAGCTGAGCCGGATATTTTTTCTGGGTTCCAGGAATGCCAAAGGTATCAAAAAGCCCCTGTACCTCTTCCCTTGCATTTTTTGGGGATGTTCCCTTCAGCAGCAGAGGCAAAATCACATTGTCCTCTATGCTCCGGTAGGGCAGAAGCAGATCCTTTTGCATCATATAGCTGATATGGCCGGAGGAGGCGGTAATATCCTCCCCCTTTAATAAAATCCGGCCTGACTGGGGTTTTAATAGTCCTGCAATCAAGGAGAACAAGGTGGTTTTTCCGCTGCCGCTGATTCCCAGCAAAGACACCAGTTCCCCCTCCTCCAGGGAGAGATTGATATTTTCCAAAATTTTCCTGTCCCCATAGGAAAAGGACAGATTCTCCACCTTTAATCTTTCCCTCATGGTTGGCCGTCCCCTTTTCTATGGCCAAAAACCTTCTGGAAACTACTGGGGCAGATAGTCATTGGTGAACCCTCCCTTTACATCAATGGGACTGGCTAAAAGCTGATTGTCATTTAACCAGGTATAAAAGCCGGCCCACCGGTCCCCGTCGATTTCCCCCCAGCGGCTTGCATCGGCCTGGTACTGAGTAGAAAGATATTCCTGACTCTTTTTTACAATGGTTTCATCCAGCTCCGGGGCATACTTTAATAAAATCTCCGCAGCTCCATCCGGGTCGGCTATGGCATCCTCATAACCCCTTTTGGTGGCTTCCAAAAAGGCCTTTGCCTCTTCCGGATGATTCTTTAAAAGGTCATTATTGGCAATCAATACCGGGGTATAGTAATCAAATGTAGGATTTATATCTTTGAAGGCAAAATAGTCAAAGTCAAATCCTTTTACATTTGCCGCAATTCCTGCCCATCCGTAATACACCCAGATTGCATCCACCTGATGTGAACTGAGTGCACTGACCTCATCCGTCACCGTTGAAGGTATCAAATTAACTTTACTAAAATCTCCGCCGTCAGTTTCCACCACATTTTTAATTATGGCCTTTTCTATCGGTAAATCCCATGTTGCATAATTCTTCCCTTCAAGCCCCTTTGGTGTATTAATGCCGTCACCTTTTCTTGACATAATACCTGATGTATTATGTGCAACTACAGCGGCAATTGCTTTTATAGGCAGAGGGTTATCCCCTGTCAATGCACCTGCCATAGTATCCTGAAAAGAAATACCGAAATTTGCCTTTCCGCTTGCCACTAAAACCTCCGCTCCGTCCTCAGGCGGTTGTACTATTTCAAGTTCAATTCCCGCCTCCTTATAATACCCCTTGTCCATGGCCACATACAAACCTGTATGATTTGTATTAGGAGTCCAATCCAACACCAAGGTCAGTTTTTTAGTATCAGCATCAGAACTTTTACTGTTTCCCACACAACCGATAATTCCAAAAACCGATATAACTATACAAACAACAACTATTATCTTCTTTGTAAATATTTTCATACTTTTTTCTCCCATGGCATGGATATTTTCTGTATAATATCCACCGCCTTTAATAATATAAGACTTAATAATGATATAATTATTATAACTGCAAACATTCTGTCAAAGGCATAGGCCTTTCTTACTCTGGTCATATAAACTCCCAGTCCTCTAAAACCCCCAAGCCACTCCGCTATTACACCTCCTACCACAGAGTAAGATGCGGAAATTTTAAGTGCCGCAAAGAATTTTCCAAGTGACGACGGGAACTTTATATATCTGTAAATATCAAATTTACTTGCACCCATTGATATTAATAAATTTAATTCATCCCTGTCTGTAGACTGAAAGCTTTCAAAAACACCTATTGTTACCGGGAAAAATGTCACTAAGACAATTAATATAACTTTAGGCAGCAGATCATATCCGAACCATAACACCAAAAGCGGTGCAATTGCAATTGTAGGGATGGTTTGTGTTAATATTATAAATGGATAAAAAACCTTATACACAAACACAAAGCTGTCCATAAGTACCGCAAATAAAAACCCTAAAACAATTCCAAGTATGAGGCCAAGCATACTTTCAATAAATGTATATAAAAGATGATACATCAGCAGTGGAAAATCCTGTATCAATGCATTTATTATTTGAAAAGGTGAAGGCAAAAGATATGCCGGTATCACAAAGGTGCAAAGTATCTGCCATATCAGTAAAAATATAATTGCAAATACAGCCGGGTAGATATAATCTCCTTTATTTCTCATCTAAATGGTGCTTTTTAACCTTTCTGTTTATTGTAAGCAAATCTCCACCAGGATTATAGCTGACCTTTATATATGCCATTACGGCAGGAGCTCCGGCCCTTACAGCGATATGCTGACATTCCTTTACTATATCCATAAGTTCATCATAATCTCCTTCAATCGTAGTTTCAAATGGTCCTACATAGAAGCTTAAACCTGTACTTTTAATATATGCTATGACTTCATCCACTATTCTGACTATTTCTTCATTATCATAAACTTCAGGCAATGTTTGTATAGCCACACTTGCATTCATAAACACCTCCAAAAAACAGACTGCCATACGGCAGTCTGTTTTCATTCCCTACGCCGGCATTACCCGGATCAGGTTATGGGTTAAGGTTAAACCTTTCTCAGCCGTACAGCACCCCTTTAATATTTTAATACTTGCTTTGATTATAATACAAATTTCCAATTTTTCAATAATCAGTTGATTTTTATTTTAATGCCGGCTGTTAAACTATTAAAGTAAAACACTAAAAAAGTTTTCAAAATATAAACATTTATATTGACAGATATAAAATGCCATGGTATAGTAGCAAAGTACTTTTTAGGGGAATAGTTCAATGGTAGAGCAACGGTCTCCAAAACCGTAAATGGGGGTTCGAGCCCCTCTTCCCCTGCTTTAAATCTCGAGGTGTGGCTCAGTTTGGTGGAGTGCAGCGTTCGGGACGCTGAGGTCGCAAGTTCGAATCTTGTCACCTCGATTTATAAGGCCAATTGGTCAAGCGGCTAAGACGGCGCCCTCTCACGGCGCAAACCCGGGTTCGATTCCCGGATTGGTCATCAAAAAGTAAATATCCCGTTATAGGGCCAATTGGTCAAGCGGCTAAGACGGCGCCCTCTCACGGCGCAAACCCGGGTTCGATTCCCGGATTGGTCATAAAAGGAAGAGGTTGCCTCTTCCTTTGTTTATTATCACATAGCGTTTCGCCTTGTGATAACAATGAGAATCTTTCATTATGTGCTTGCGTAGCGCAGTTGGTAGCGCAACTCATTCGTAATGAGTAGGTCGTCGGTTCGAGTCCGACCGTGAGCTTAACCATAATCACTTTCCCAAAATATTATAAAAAGGGCGACTGTTGAAATATAACAGCCGCCCTTTTTATCTCAAGTTTGGAGTAATAAAATTTAAATACTGTATTAATCTGAAAATTCACCATTAAATACATCTAAAAAAGCCGCATATAACTCATTATCTTTGTTCGGAATACAGTCCTTTACATAATTCCACCAAAAATATCCGCCCACATAATGTATAGAATATTCAGGCATGGAATAATATTTATTAAGCATTCGTATTTTACTTTCATCATCTGCATACTCTGCAATATTACCGCATTCACCTATACCAAGCTTGGAATTAGGAAAAAAATATTCCAGTTTTTTAAATACATTTTCCCAGTCAGGTATATATC
>CALISX010000015.1 GCA_938041725.1 uncultured Lachnoanaerobaculum sp. | reverse complement strand
GGATGAACCAACCAGCGCCCTGGACGTGGCAGTACAAAAGCAGGTGGTGGCGGAAATGCTGCATCTGCGCAAGCTGTTCGGCACCGCCATTATCCTGGTGACCCATGATATTGGTGTGGTCTCCTCCATGGCAGATACCATTCTGGTGCTGCGGGAGGGAAGGATTGCGGAGTACGGTTTGGCAGGGCAGGTTTTACAAAACCCCCGCAGCAGCTATACCCGTCAGCTTCTGGAGGTGGTGCCGAGACTGAAAAGGGCATAATGAAATGAATACAATATTAGAAATCGAAGGACTGACCAAATACTTTACTGAGAAGGACAAAAGCAAGTATACAGCCGTAGACCATGTGAGCTTTCGGCTGGAGGAGGGGGAAACCCTGGGGCTTGTGGGAGAATCCGGATGCGGAAAAACCACCTTGGTCAAGCTGATCACCAGGCTGATGGAGCCTGCCTCCGGAACCATTTGTCTGGGGGGAAAGGATATTACCAAGGCCAGGGGGAAGGAACTTAGGGAAGCATACCGTCAGATGCAGATGGTTTTTCAATTCCCCATGGGATCCTTTGATCCCCGGAAAACCATAGGCTACAGCATTGAAGAAAGTATGAAAAACAATGGCATATATAAGGAAGAAAGAGGGCGGCGCGTGAAAGAACTGCTGGAACAGTGCGGCCTCTCTTTTCAATATGCAAAACGCTATCCCCGGGAAATCAGCGGAGGCCAATGCCAGCGGGCGGCCATTGCCCGGGCTTTGGCCATCCAGCCAAGACTGCTGATCTGTGATGAAGCGACCAGTTCCCTGGATGCCACCGTCCAGTATCAGATCATGGAGCTGCTGCAAGAGCTGAAGCAGAAAAAAAAATTATCCTTTCTATTTATCTGCCACAATCTTGCCCTGGTTCAGTCCTTCTGCGATCGGGTGCTTGTGATGTATAAAGGAAAAATTGTAGAAGAAGGACCCACGGATCAGGTGATCCGAAGGCCCCGGTCGGAATATACCAAATGTCTGGTGGATGCTGCACAGAGTTATATGTATGGCGGTGCCGATCCGTCGGCATGGAGGTTTAAGGTGTAATGGTCACCTCCTCCTGAGCCAGTACCTCCCCGCTGCTAAGCTCCCCTTCCTGCACCTTGAGTGTAAAATGCAGTGATTCCATGGCTTCCGTGCTGGCGAACTTCTGCTCTGGGGGGAAGGGACTGATCCATTCCATATCATCAAAGGCAGTCAGTCCCGCCGGGATGGGCCTGCGGTAGCCAAACCGTGCTTTGTGGCCGTTAAAGGTAAGGTCATCAGAAGTAAAGGTGATCAGACGGTCTGTTTTGTTGATCAAAACCAAATGTATCTGGTATTGATCCATAAACTCATGGGGCTCGTATCCGGTACAAATAACAGTGGCTGTATCATTGTCCATAAGAACCCGGTCCCCTTCCTGCAGCTGGTAAACGTAATTGGCAGCTTTTTCCTTTCCAAGGGGATAGATGTGCACCATCCCGGTCCACAGGGTGTAGTTGCCGTAAGTAGAGTAAGTATAGGGGCTGGCATCAGAAATCCGCATCTTGAGTAAAATATTTGTATACTCTGTATAGGGCAGCCCATACTTTTCAAGATCAAACAGGTCCCTGAGCTCTTCCTTTGTTTCTCCAGGTGAAAGGGTGGTGCTTGTACCCATGGTGCTTTGATGCACGCCATTCACAGCGGCATAAAGGGGTTCAAATTTGATGTCTTTATCGGCGGTTTTGTTTTCCAGAACAATCTGCAGCCTGTATCTGTAATCAATCACCCCTACTTTCAGCAGTTTAACGGAATAGTCCTTTGTATCTACAATGACGCCATCCCCTTCCACTTCTACCTCTGTCTCCAAGGAGACAGCCGGAGCACTTTCTGGGGTCGGGTCGGTTTCGGCAGAGGGAAGCTGGGTACTGGCAGCCTCTGATGCAGGGGAAGCAGTACCGGATGGGGAAGAAGAACTGCAAGCAGTGCAAAATACACTAAGCATCAAGGGCAGTGCAAACAAGGCTGGTTTCAATGGAGAGCGTTTCAATGATAATCCTCCCATGGGCGGGGCAAAAGGCCCCGGTGATTGTGAACGAGTTACTGAGAGAATTATACATAGCTTTGGACTTTTTTCAACTGCTATTGATGTAAGGACTACAATTTTTCCATATACCGGGAGGGGTCTTTGTCCGGGATGTTTAAAAGGTCCATAGCCTGTTGTGCAGTATATTTCAGACCATCCATAATAATTTTAATACTTTTAATTATACCTGGGAGAGCAAGAATACCAGCGGGCTTGCTTTACCGCTGTAAGAAAGTGTCATAAAAACGTAAAAAATATAAGGTACATCTGGGAAAAGGTGCAAAAAACCTGTATCTTTCATAATCCTTAAAATTTTGTACTGTAAAGATTTCGAAAGTTGACAAGAATCTTATTTTCCATTAAGATGTGGTTAAAGACGCAATGTTAGTTAGAGTTAGAGTTTTTAGATATAGGTTTAAGTGGTAATCCAGAGAGTCAGAAATATGAGAATTTTTTTAGAAGAAGAGCAGTGTTTAAGGTAGTATTGTAGACAGGATACTTGACTTCGTGTTCATTTTTATTGGAACGGGTTCTCACTATTTTTGGCTTTTTTTATATGCAATAGCAATAGGATCAACAGTTGACAGCAGAGACGGACACATCAGGGGTGGAACGGGGGTTCCGGTTCTGCACCCGGCAGGGAAAGGGGAGACGCTTTTTCTTGCCTGTTTACCTTCGTACACAGGCCATTTTGGCTGTGTAATATAGCATCAATCTGCCCGGGCAGCAGCTGCTTCGGGCAGATTGAAATCTCGTAAAAAGGAGGTATTTTATGAGAAAAAGGAACCTGGCAAAATCACTGGGTGTTTTTGCCATGTTACTGCTTTTTCTGGGTATGTCCCCCCTGACGGCGAAAGCAGAAGGATGGGATAACTCCTCCGGCAGTTGGAGGTACTTGGACAAAGCAGGCAGTGCAGTCTCAGATACTTGGCGAATGTCCGGTGATGCCTGGTATTATCTAGGCAGCGACGGGACCATGCTCACAGATCAGATCTTCGATACGGACAAGGGTACCTATTACGTGGATAGCAGCGGAAGGATGGCTGCATCTCAATGGAAAGAGGTGGCCTCGGATAACGAAGAGAAGGGAAGCAGCTGGTACTATTTCGGCGAGGATGGACGTGCTTATAAGGGAAAGGAGGACAGAGTTTACACAAGAGAGATAGACGGAAAGCGCTATCTTTTTGATGACAACGGCGTAATGATCACTGGATACGTTGGTAGCGATGGAAATGTTGTAGACGCTGACACCGAATATCCCTTTAGAGATGCCACCTATTACTTTGGCCCGGACGGCGCTATGTATGCCGCCCAGTGGGTGCAGTATGAGGCAGTGGGAGAGGCAAATCTGTACTCTGAGCTTGCACAGAGAAACTACCGCGAGTATGAGCAAATGTGGCTTTATTTCGACGAAAACGGCAAGAAGATGTATGCCAAGCCCGGGGACAACTCCAAGCAAAAGGAGATCAACGGACAGAAGTATCTTTTTGACGAGAACGGCGTAATGATCCCGCAGCTTTCCGTGGCTACACGGAATGCAACACCAAGCAACAGCAAAGCGGAAATAAAGTACGGTTCACAGGATAACGACGGACATCTTCCCAGTGATTACTGGACCTTCACCGTTCCCAACCAGGGAATGAGCGAGGAGGACTACGACACTGGAGAGTACAGCTGGTTTAGAACCAAGTCCGACGGTGCTGTGATCAAGGACAAGATCGCCACTGTTTTAGGCCGTAAATATTCTTTCGATAAGATCGGCCGTATGCAGACCGGCTTTGTCATCATGATGGAAAACAACCGCTTCGGCATTAAATTCGATGTGGATGAGTGGACCAAAGATGACTGGCTGATGGATGTGGACAAATCCCCCATCCCTGCAATTGACAGGGGAACATTGTATCTGTTCGGAACAGACGAGTTAAACGACGGCTCTATGATCACCGGTGAGGTGAAGGTAAATATCCGTGGAGAAGAGGTTGTGTTTGGCTTCAAGGAAAATGGCAAGGCCATTGGAAATGGGGGCAAGCTCACTCGTTACAAGGACAAGTTCTATTTCAACGGACTGCGTCTGGATGCGGATGGCTCCTTGGGTTATGGTATCGTTAGAGATGCCAGAGCCAGTGCGCTCAGCACCAACTCCTACATTGTTGTAGACAAAAACGGAAAGATCGTTACCGGAACCAAGATCCTTAAGGACGGGGAAGATAACTGGGTCATCGTTCAAAACTCCAGGTTCCTGGCAAGGGTATCTGACAGCGACAAGCCGAAGCAGAAAAACGGCAGATTCTATCATTACGATTCCAGCGCAAGTCGTAGTGACAGATGGGGCGCTGAGATTACCTACGCCACAGACGGAACCAATAACCTGAGCAGCGATTTTGTACTTTACGAGTAAAGGTTAGAGGAGGAAAATGAAAAAAAGTACTTTAAACAAGGTTAAGCAAGCTACAGCAGGTCTGCTGACTCTTGCCATGGTGGCCACCGGGCTGCCGCCTATGGAGGCGAGGGCTGCGACGCTGCAGCCCAATAATGCGTTAAATACGCCGTCAGCAGGGCCCAATGGAATCGGAGTTGAAAGTGGTTATTCCTACGGATCTTCCGATACTACAGCCTATGCCTACGGTAATGCAACAGGAAGAACAGGATCCGATGGTGGTCCCGGTGGTAATACCACTACTTTCAACCTGGCTGGTGTCCTAAGTGCCAATGACCGGAACAATAATAATAAGGGATACTTGAACAGTAATGTATCAGGAGCACCTGGAATCCCCTATTTAAAGACAGGCTTTACTTCTAGCTGGTGGCACGGGTATTATGCCTTTGGAAAGCCACAGTATATTGCCAATGCAGATAAGTCCGGTAATGGAAACTTTCAGTTGTATGAAAGTGGAAGTACGGTCGATCCCAAGGTAACCTCTTGGACTGGGGCGCAGCCTACAGCAGCATCTGCTCCTACAATTTCTCCTCAACTGCTGTTTAACACAACTAGTGAAATCAACGGTGCGGTGCATACCATCGGTTCTGTAGAATTAAGACAGGAAGTGAAGGCGTCGGATGACGGACAGTATATTCTGGTACAATATACTGTACATAATACGACGGGAAACACGGTGGACTTTATTGTAGGAAATGAAACTGATACACAGTTGGGAGGTCTGGATGCGGTACCCGTATTCTTCACATCCCATGGAAACCCCAATGCCCCCTTTGAGGGTATGCATTTCCAAAGTGATGGTTACACAGGTTCAGGTAGCACTAGAAATGCTAGCAGTAATTCTACATCTTTTGCCGTATTTGATGTAATTACTGAAGGTAAGGGCGGTGCCGGCATGCAAAAAAGAAATGATGCTGACCCTAGTGAAAATAGGGTAAGACTTGGTGTATGGTCACAAGAGTTATCTATCAACCATCGGACGTGGATTTTCTCGCAAAGTAAACCAGGTTACATTAACGCAGGAGACTCTGCAGCAGGATTTTCAGCATATTTTAACCTGGAAGGCCATGAGACCAAAACGTCTACCTTTGCCATTGCCATTAAGCCCCAGGTGTACTATGTGTCACCCCCACCGCCAAATGGTAATGGTGTGGCTCCTTCAACCTTTACAGCAGGCTTTATGGGAACCCCCATTAACTCCATTCAGGCAGCCATTGATAAGATGGACACCCTGCGGAAGGTGGGCACTACCATTTCCAAGGGCTATGTGTATCTGCAGGCGGATATGGAATTAAGTGCTCCCATTAAAATCCCAGCAGGATTGGATGTCACCATTCAGTCTGCTGACTTTACTGCAGTGGCAAATGGTCCTAATTACAGTGCCTCAGGAGTATGGTCTGATAAACCGGCCACGGTAAACGGATCCACATTTACTATTAAGCGGGCTGCAGGCTATACCGGTCCCTTATTCCAGGTAACAGGAGCAACAGGAGCAGACGGCGATTCCAGACTGACCTTTTTGGATGTGAATGTGGACGGCCAGAATGTGGATGCGACGGATCCTGCCATTAAGGCCGATGTCGGTACTGTGATTGTAAAGCAGAAAGTGCAAATCACCAACAACAAGGTGGTGACAGACAATGCTGCAGCAGTAGCGGATATCTCCGGTTCTGCTGTTTTGAGACTGGATCAGGCAGGAAATGATCCCTCTGCCATTACTGGTAATGAGTCCAAGAGCGGAACAGCGATTATTGTTTCCTCTGGTGCAGCCCATCCCATTGTTATTAACGGAGACATCAGTGTCCAGGATAACCGGATCACAGGGCAGCCTACTTCCCAGGCCAATGTGGATCTGAAGACCAATTATCTGTGGGTGGAGAATGGAAAATCCTTCAGCGGAAAGATTGGCGTTCAGGCACAGAATCTGCCCACTACATCCACTATGGGAACGCTGGTTGCGGATTATGACAGAACGGATCCAAACATGGCCGTTCCCTTTGCCTCCTCCAATTTTACGGCAGACCTTTCCGGTCAGAATATACAGGGGGGAGATCCTTCCTCACCGGCTACCGCCGGCGGAAACCAGGTGGCAAATGCAGCCTATATCCGTGTGGATATGCGGGATCTGTCTATTTCCTATATGGATGAATATGGCAGTACCATTCCCTTATCAGCATTTACACCTCCGCCCCCTGCAAGCAATCCTATCACTGCCACGTTAGCACCGGGAGCTGTTTTGAACTATGTGGCTCCTGTTTATACTGGTCATGTGGTAGCTACAGTTACGAAGACAGGAGACCCGGACAACAAAGTTGATGTGGGGGACAGGACAGCAGGCACCTACGGAAATATTACCGGTACTCTGCCAAACTCCAATGTGGACATTGTGATTCAATATGCCCGCAATGTGGTTACATATAAGTTTGACCCTCAGGGAGGAAGCGCTGTTACACCTCAGGAAGAGAATGTAACCACCGGTGCTTCTGTACTGTCACTGCCTCAAACCTCCCGATCCGGATTTGTCTTTGACAAGTGGTATACCTATACGGATAACAATGACAACGATAAGTTCGATACAGGAGATGTGGAGGGAGCGGCCTTCACTTCCTATCCGAATCCGTCCCAGGCTCTTTCCGGTACAACTACCAAATTGTTTGCCAAGTGGAACCCGGGATCTACACCCTATGAGGTACGTTCTGTTTATCGGAATGCCAATCCGGCTTTGGTACTGAATTTCGGTGAGGAGTTCAGCAATCATATCATTACTGAACATGTGCAAAAGAGTCCGGTGACAATTCCAGGCTATCGCTACAATACAGCAGCAATTGCCCCGGCTTCTGCAGCACCAGCTGGTCCGGATGCCGCAGGAAATGTGGATATTCCCAGCATGCCGGCCACCAATGTGCGGCTTACTTACCGCTATTCTCCGGATCCCAGCCAGAGCTTTGTCTTCACAGTCAAGCATGTGGATGGCGGCGGAAATACGGTAGCACCTACAGTAACCTCCAACCGCAGAGCAGAGCAGAGCATCAGTGCAATGCCCAGCAGTGCAGTAACAGGTTACTCCTATGATCATTTCAATATTGAACAGGGAATGGATTCCGGTACGCCTCCCTATACGGTTGGCTTTACCAACTACCCACAGCTTCTTTTGCAGAATGATCAGGCCAGCGGAAACTTTGCAGGCTATATGCCCAACCAGAATGTTACCATTACCTATGTTTACACGGCAGATGCCGGTATGAATGTGGTAAGGAGATACTATGGAAGCGGAAAGCTCTTAATCAGTAAGATCAATCCCGTAACCCCCAGTTCACCTGTTAACATTCCCTTCAATGACGGCCTTAACAACGAACTGTATGGCTATATTTATGATGGCAATGCAGATGTCGTACCTCCGGGATTTGTGAATCTGGATGCAGCTGGAAATATTTCCGGAACCATGCCTGGCAGCGGAAACGGTGGCAGAGTAGATTACAAATTGGGCCATGATCCCTCCAAGTGGAGAGATATTAACTTTGCTGTGGCCAACGCCCCCTATGAGAATGGAAGTATTAATCCCCTTCCCGCCGGAGCGCCCACCAGCTTCTTAGCGAATGACGGAACACAGGCAGGTAATGACTATTCCTATAACTTTAACAAGTTAAAGTCAGAGGGATATATTCCTGACATTACCCCCAACCGTTATTATATGTTTGACGGATGGTACCTGGATGCAGCGGCTACCATGCCCGTATCCGATACCCAGACCTTTGAAACATCTGCCACACCCTTGACACTCTATGCCAAGTTTGTGGAAGATCCTTCTCAGTGGTATGATATCCACTTTGTATCAGGAAGCAATGGTTCTATTTCCGCACCGGCTTCTCTCCATAAGCCCTATGATTACACCTGGGGTCAGATTGCAGGAGAGATTCCCACGGCTACTCCAGTGGTGAACT
>CALISX010000014.1 GCA_938041725.1 uncultured Lachnoanaerobaculum sp. | reverse complement strand
TTACCTGGACCCAGAAGGCCAATGAGTGGAGCGTACATGATAGCTCCGGTGCGGCTGTGTCAGGCTTTATCAGTTATAATGGTAATGTCTACTACCTGGATAAGAACGGTGTCATGAAAACAGGTTGGATCAAGTCATCCGGATCATGGTATTACATGAATGACAAGGGCATCCTTGTGACAGATGCTTGGATTGATAATTACTATGTCAACAGTGATGGAAAAATGACAAAGATTCAATAAACCCCCATGCCGGGGGCCCGGCAGAAGATTCAAGATTCTGCCGGTTGCACAAGACGATTGCTCAGGGCCCCTAAAAGAGGCCCTATACTTGTTGTAATGACAGGGGGGGCGCGCCCCCGCTGCCAATGCAGCCAGGGAGGTTTATGAATCGCCTAAGACTTATCCCCTTCCCTGGGTTCCTTTGGATTTAACAAACAGTCCAGTTTACCGCATCTTTGGAAAAGCTCCACATATACCATAAGTTCATTTTTAGAAGCCACATTCAGCTTCTCATAGATATTTCGATTATGCTTTCGCACTGTATTGATACTGATAAACAACAGATCTGGAATGTCTCCAATCTCATACCCCTCCACATAATAGGTAAAGATACTGTGTTCCGTAGCCGTCAGGGAGGCCACCTTGTGTTCAAAGGCATCGAAAAGCTCCGCAATATTGGGGGGGAGTCCTGTATTGTCGATGGTAGATTCCTTCAGCTTGGAATCCACAAAGGACAAAAGCTCTTCAATTTCTGAAATTCCCAGGGAACTCCAGGCCCCTTCTCCGTTTCGGATAGCATTTAAACTGTTGCGGATAGGCATGATATAGCTTTTTGCTAAAAAAAGCGCTGCCACGCCCATTACCAGCAGCAGTCCCCCGGCAGCCAGCGCCCATTTGATCCGGTTCATCACCACATAGTCCGCATACACTGACTGGGGCATCAAAACCGCTGCTGCCCAGGCTTTCCCCCCCTCTCCCCGCATGGGCAAAACTGTATGCACCCCAATAAACTTTTCATTAGGGGAACTGTATTGGACAAAGCCCCGCTTCATGGAAATACTAAGGTTTTCTTCAGTGCTTACAAGGCTTCCCTCCATCTCTCCAGCCAGGCCCCCATTCAGCTCCAGCACCCCGTCAGACAAAGGTGCAATCACTAAGACCATGCTGCCATAGCAGCTGTCATACACCGAATGCTTCATGCGAAACCAGAGGGCGCTCATTTCCACACCGCAGGCTCCATATACCCGGCCATCACTGCCTGTAATAGGAGAAACATATAAAAGAATATCCTCCCAGGTATCCGGCAGTTTAATACGCTCTGTCCAATAGGCTCCCTCTGAGGGTTTGGAATAGTTTTTCTCCAGCAAAGACTGATATCCTGGCAGCGAAGAAACATCAAACTCCATATTCCAGCGGTTGTGCAGTTCAATTTTCCTTTCCCGGGCAATCTTTGGGATCCCCCGGAAAAAGGAAAGCTTGGGATTGAGGGAATAATCTGTCATAATATTATACAGCCGAAGATACAGACCGCTCCTGGAAAGATTTCCCTGGGGGGCCTGGGTGTTGGTGGTGGCATCCACTACAGCAAAAACACCGCTGGCCTGGGACAGCTGCAAAATAGAGCTGATCTCTGGATACACCTTCTCCTGGAGCTCTAAAAGCTCCTCCGGCTGGTTGTCAAAGCGATGGATATCTATGGAATACTCCCCGGCCTGGGTTTCAATCACCTTCCCCAGCTGCTGGGACAGGGCATGGGAATAACCCTCCATCCGTTCCACATCATCCTGTATCTCTCCGGCAAGATTCTGCAGCTGCTGCTGCATCCCATCATGCAGCCTGTCCTCTGTAAAGGAAAAAAAGCCAAAGGCAATTCCCAAAGACACAAAGGCGGTAAAGGCAAAGAAAAGCATCAGCAAAAGATAGAGAATCATCCGCAGCTGCATGGAATGCCGTTCTTTTTTTATATTTCGAAGAATCTCAAACATAGGGAGCTCCTTACTGCAGGTCCTGTAAAAATGTCTCCATTGCTTCTGTACTGAGGGTTCTGGCAAATTCCTCCCGGTCCTGGACGCCCTCCTTCCCGGCAAAATATTCCGCCCTGGCCTGATCCAGCACAAAGCGCATGTACTTTTCGGTATTCTTCTCCAAAGTCAGATAGCTGGGCAGCTGCGGTGCTGTATAGAAGGTATATTCCCGGCGGGTTTTCAGCATGGCTCCATAAAGACTTTTATATTTTGTGGATTCCAGCTGATCCACTGCCTTCACCAAATAGGTGTCAAATGCCTCCTGGGTAACAGGCATATAACCCACCTGGGTAACAAACCGTACATTGCATTCCGGTGCTGTCAGCCACTTTAAAAACTCTGCCGCTGCCCTTTCCTTTTCCGGGGTGGATTTGAAGGTGCAAAATCCTGCCCCCCGCTGCATCACCAGCTTTTTCCCTTTGGCAAAGGTGGGGCAGGGTCTAGCCACAATGGTGACAGGCTCCGAGGTATTGTCAGCAAAGGTTACTTCATCCTTGTAGTACAGCACACTGGCGGAAGAGGCCACGCTTACAATGGCATCCCCCGTGCGCAGAGGTTCTGTGGCATAGCCCTCCTGGAGCCACATGCCTCCCTTCACAGAGGCGTTCCCATAAGCCTGCCACACCTGGGAAAAGGTATCACTGATATGGATCCCTTCATTTTCAAAAAAGCTCTCCCCCAGACTTTCCACCCCAACCTGAAGATAATTAAACAGATAATCATGGGTAAAAAAAGTTTTTCCATCATCGGGAACCTCCGGGGTCTTGGCATCCGTCCACTGATAGTACTGCTGGGAAAGTGCAAAAACCCCCTCCCAGGTATCCAGCTGCTCATAGGCCGCCCCGGTTTCCCGGGCAAATTCATCAAACAAGGTCTGATTTACAAAAAGAATTTCTGTGGACTTGGCAGTGGGAAACACTACCAGCCTGTCCTCCACCGTACCCTCCTGCAAAAACTCCGGAATATAGGCTTTTAGTTCCTCCTGACTGAAATAATCCCGGTAATCCACCAGCACCTTTGGATCCGGCAGAGCCATAACGGTTTTGGGATAGGAAATAAACATGTCCGGGGCTGTTGGAGCCCCGGCTTCATGGTTGATGGCAGCCAGTATCTCATCATGAATGGTATTGGTATTGGATACCGCCGTAACCTGGACATGGATATGTTTTTCTTTCCCCACTGTATCATTGAACTCATCAATGAGGCCGTT
>CALISX010000013.1 GCA_938041725.1 uncultured Lachnoanaerobaculum sp. | reverse complement strand
CAGCAGTTAAACCCTTCCACTCTTTTTTCTGGGATAGCCATCCTATTTCCTCTGTCTGATAGTACTCTCTTATCTCTATTTGACCATGGGCTTTCTCTACAGTTCCGTACAGTTATTGGGCTTCGATGTGTCTTGCCATCTTACCCCCATACATAGCCTGATGTGATTTCTGTTCGTCAGACCGGAGGTTTGCCTTCAGCTTCCTTCAAATTCCATCTCACGATGGACACCCTTGCTGTTCAGCTATATCCTTCCCACTGTCGGGCGGATTTGGGACTTTCACCCATTAGAAACGTGCGCCGCCGGGCGCACAAGGACAGCACAGACCAAAATGAAACATACTTTGGTCTGTGCTGTCCTGATCTCTTTGCTGGAGACAAAGCTCATCCTATGGCATTCCCTGACAAAGAAGCTGAGAAATGCTCCAATGAACCTTTATAAACAGGGCTCTGGATAGGCCTTCTGAGCTGCCTCCAGGCACTCCCTGCCAAAGATTGTACAAAACTCCTCCATGGCTCCTTTGACTGCCCTCTCTCCCCGCTCTCCCAAAAGCTTTATCAGCTCCTGTCCGGCGCTGTAGAGCACATGCCCTGTATGAAAGTCAAAGGTTTTGATATACCGGTCCCCCAGTTCTTCTCTTTTTTTCTTTAGTTCCTCCAGCTCCTCCTCCGTCAGCCTGGCATTCCACCGAAATTTGCATTCCTTTTCTCCCCAGCTGAGATTGGTATCCACATCCAGGTCAAAATCATAGTTAAATCCCTTGTACAGGGCTTTGTCAATGGGAAGACAGTAATATTTCCCATATTCCAAAAGATCATATTTGGTCCAGGCCTCATTCCAGGGACATTTCCACACATGCTGTACCGCCTGGCCCTCTTCTGAATTTAAATCCGCCTCCATCTCACCGGGCCTGGCCCGCCACTCTGTATAGGCCAGATAATTTACATAGCTTAAGTCATCTCCATGAATAATGGCTCTGGCCGCCATGCGGCTTCCCCTTTCCTTTCCCACTCTTTTAACAGCGGAAAGCATGGCCTCCCTCCCCTCCTCTCCTGCCTGGGCCGCTGCGTGCTTTCCCAGTAATGCCACCATCACAGCGTGTTCTTCGATGCCGTTTTTCATAAAAATTTCCCTTCCTTATCCGTGCCATTATACTCCCTGCTCCCCTTGCATGGAAGAGAAAAAATATTTTTTAATTACATATCTTCATCCTTTACAAACTCTGCAATTCCCTGGATCACCAAATACCCGGCCAAAGCCCCCTGATCGATCACACCCTCTGCCGCCTTACTGTGAATGGCGGCCTTGCCATACTTGGGAACCATGGTTTTGGTTTCCTCCAGCCCCTTTTTGGCCCCGGTCAGGGCCAAGCTGGCCCCGGTATTTAGATCCATGCCGGGATCCTTTTCCAATCCCTCCTCCAGGGCGCATTTTGCCCCATGAAAGCTGTCCAGCACAGTGCGCTCTCCAGGAGCACATTTTCCTCTTTTGACAATGCCTTCACAGCAACCGGTAAGAAATGCCAAAAGCCCCTGGGAGGTCAGCTCTGTGGCTTCCCCCAGCCTTTTCCCCGCTCCCATCAAACCGGATCCCATTAAAAACCCCATGGTGGAAGGAACCAGGGAGGACAGGGCCATACCGCTTTTCATGAAAGCTTT
>CALISX010000012.1 GCA_938041725.1 uncultured Lachnoanaerobaculum sp. | reverse complement strand
CAAGCTGCCTCGCAGCGAAGTGGCGCGCAGACTTATATCTATGGTGGTGCCGATCCGTCGGCATGAGAGTTTACGCCACAGCACAGCAGACAAAGAAACATTTGCTGGGGCTGTGGCATTTTTATGGAGGTACTATGGAATTCAGAAGAATTTATGTGGAAAAAAAAGGGGCCTTTGCCCTGAAAGCCCGGGAGCTGCAGGAGGAACTGCAGGCCTATCTGCATTTGGAAAACATTCGGGATGTGCGGATTCTGGTACGGTATGATATAGCAAATCTTTCGGATGTCCTGTACAGCCAAAGTCTAAATACCATCTTTTCAGAGCCTCCATTAGATATCTTGTATGAGGAAAACTTTCCCCGGGAGCCGGAGGATTTTATTTTTACAGTGGAATACCTTCCAGGCCAGTTTGATCAGCGGGCGGACTCTGCCCGGCAGTGCCTTTCCCTTTTGGGGGCCGGGGAAGAGGTGCAGGGGTACTCTGCCCTGACCCATGTGATTTCCGGGGATCTTTCCAGGGAAGATCAGGAAAAAATTGTGGGCTACTGTGTGAATCCTGTGGATTCCAGGGTGGTGCCGGATGCCCAAAGGGAGCATAGGGAGGGAGCCGGGGAGCCGGAGGATGTGAAGATTTTAGAGGGATTTTGCACCATGGAACCCCCTGCTTTACAAGAGCTTTATGCCTCTTTGCATCTGGCCATGACCCTGGAGGATTTTTACCATATTCACCGGTATTTTTCCAATACAGAAAAGCGGGACCCCAGCATTACGGAGATTCGGGTGCTGGATACCTATTGGTCGGACCACTGCCGCCATACCACCTTTTCTACAGAATTAACAAGGGTGGACTTTGAAGAGGGAGAATACCAAAAACCGGTGCGGGATGCCTATGACGCCTATCTTTTGGACCGCAAGTCCTTGGTAAAGAATCCCCAAAAGAAGGTTTGCCTGATGGATCTGGCGTTGCTGGCCATGAAAAAATTAAAGACAGAGGGAATCCTGAAGGATGTGGAGGAAAGCGAGGAAATCAATGCCTGCTCCATTGTGGTGCCCCTTTGTGTAGATGGGAAAACAGAGGAATGGCTGATTAATTTTAAAAATGAAACCCATAATCATCCCACGGAGATTGAGCCCTTTGGCGGTGCGGCCACCTGTCTGGGGGGAGCCATCAGAGATCCTCTCTCCGGCAGAACCTATGTATATCAGGCCATGCGCATTACAGGCGCTGCGGACCCCACAGCTCCCCTGGAGGATACTTTGCCTGGGAAGCTTCCCCAGCGAAAGATTGTCACCGGAGCTGCCCAGGGCTATTCCTCCTACGGAAATCAAATCGGTCTGGCCACCGGCTATGTAAAGGAAATCTATCATCCCGGCTATATGGCCAAAAGAATGGAAATCGGCGCTGTGATGGGAGCCGCCAGGCGCTCTGATGTGGTGCGGAAAACCTCGGACCCGGGGGATGTGATTGTTTTATTGGGGGGACGCACGGGAAGGGACGGCATTGGCGGAGCCACCGGCTCCAGTAAGGTGCATGATGCCCAGTCCATTCATACGGCAGGTGCAGAGGTGCAAAAGGGAAATGCTCCCACAGAGCGGAAGCTCCAAAGGCTGTTTAAGCGGCGGGAAGTAAGTCTTTTGATTAAAAAATGCAATGATTTCGGCGCCGGAGGGGTGTGTGTGGCCATTGGTGAGCTGGCCCCGGGACTGACCATTGACTTGGATCAGGTGCCCAAAAAATATGCGGGACTGGACGGTACGGAGCTGGCCATTTCCGAATCCCAGGAGCGGATGGCAGTGGTGCTTTCCCCCGGGGATGTGGAGGCCTTTCTAGCCTTTGCCCGGGAGGAAAATCTGGAGGCCACAGCAGTGGCCCGGGTGGAGGCCCGAAAACGTCTGGTGATGACCTGGCGGGGAAAAACCATTGTGGATCTTTCCAGGGATTTTTTGGATACCAATGGGGCTCCCCAGGAAACCACCGTTCAGGTGGCTGCCCCCAAGGAAGAGAAAAATCCCTTTAAAAAGACAGCTGTTTCCAAAGGAAGCTGGCAGGAAAGCTGGAAAAACACCCTGGGGGATTTAAACGCCGCCTCCCAGAGGGGGCTGGTGGAAATGTTTGACTCCTCCATCGGAGCGGCCACAGTGCTTATGCCCTATGGGGGCAGACGGCAGCTGTCGGAAATCCAAACCATGGCGGCCAAGCTGCCTTTGCTCTATGAGGATTCCCCGGCAGTATCTTTGATGAGCTATGGATACGATCCCTATATTTCCTCCTGGAGTCCCTACCATGGGGCAGTGTATGCCATCCTCACCTCTGTTAGTAAAATTGCAGCTGCCGGTGGAGATTATAAGAAAATCCATTTTACCTTCCAGGAATATTTCCGCCGGATGGAAAGCCCCAAAGACTGGGGAGCCCCCTTGTCTGCCTTATTGGGGGCCTATGATGCCCAGCTGAAGTTTTCCCTGGCGGCCATCGGAGGCAAGGACTCCATGTCCGGCACCTTCCATGACCTTCATGTGCCCCCCACCCTTTGTTCCTTTGCTGTATGTATGGGAAATGAGGAAAGGATCATTGGCACAGAGCTGAAAAAACCCGGCAACCGGCTGTATCTTTTGGAAATTCCCAGGGACGGCTTTGATTTGCCGAAGTATGAGAAGGCGAAAACCATTTATGAAAATCTTCAGGAGGATATTGCAGCAAAACGGGTGGTTTCCTCCTTTGTAACAGGACGGCTGGGACTGGCGGAGGCCCTGTCTAAAATGGCCTTTGGCAATATGTTTGGAATCCGTCTGGAGTCCGGTATTCCAGATCTGTTTGCCCCCTGTGTAGGGAGCATTGTGATTGAAGTGGAAGCCGGAAAGGAACAGGAGCGGATCAGCCAGGGAATTCTTTTGGGAGAGGTGATAGAAAAACCGGAGATTGTTTCAGGGGAAGAAAGTCTTTCTTTGCAGGAGGCTCTTTCTGCCTGGGAAAAGCCCTTGAATAAGGTGTTTCCCGCTGCAGCGGGGGAGCAGGAAACCTTTTCCCAGCCTTTG
>CALISX010000011.1 GCA_938041725.1 uncultured Lachnoanaerobaculum sp. | reverse complement strand
GTAAATCATAAACTACAAGTGCTCTTTTCTTCCTAGCATTGCATCTACGGAGCAGATTTACGATTCGGAATCTGCAAAAAATAAAAAAATCGTATTAAAAAGATTCTGTCCATCCTGTTTTTGTGGTAGAATTGGGGGAAGTTTTCGTAAACCCCCATACCGGGCGGAGAGTGATACACTAATGTTATTAAGGAGAATATATGAGATACGAAGGAATGGTATATAGACCGCCCAGTGAAGCTTACAGCTTAATTGTTCAAGTTACAACGGGATGTTCACAAAACACCTGTACATTTTGTGCAATGTATAAAGATGCAAAGTTTAAAATAAGAAAAGCTGATGATATAAAAGAAGATTTTCTTTATGCCAAACAACATTACTATAATGTGGAGAGAATATTTTTGGCAGACGGAGACGCCCTTATAATGCCTTTTGAAGATTTGCTTGACATATTGAAATATATAAATAAATTATTTCCTGATAATGATAGAATATCTTTATACGCATCGCCGCGTTCGATACTTGGAAAAACTGATGAACAGCTTAAAATACTGCATGAAAATAATTTAAAAATGGCATATCTTGGTATAGAAAGCAGAAGCGACAAGGTTTTAAAAGACGTTAAGAAAAGAGCCACTGCAGATGAAATAATAACAGCCGGACAAAAAATAAGAAGAGCAGGCATACAGTTATCCGCTACGCTTATAACGGGGCTTGGAGGAATAACAGACAGCAAAGAATATATTGAAGGCTCAATAAAGGTTTTAAATGCTATAAATCCTGATTATCTTGGGCTTATGACGCTGCTTGTAAAACCCGGCACTGAAATATGTGATGAAGTGATGGCAGGAAATTTTGAGCAGCTGACACCGGAAGAAATCATGCACGAAACTATGGAGCTGGTAAAAGGTTTGGAACTGAAGGATACAGTAGTAAGAAGCAATCATGTTTCAAATTATGCGCATATAAAAGGGGTGCTTAACAGGGATAAAGCCTCTATACTTAAACAAATTGAAAATGCCTTGCAAAGCAGCGACTTTGAAAAAAGTAAAAGAATAAGGCAAATGTATGCCAGTCAAACAGGTCTGTAATAATGATTGAACAAAAACGATTATCATAGCGTTGCAAGCAAGCACTGGGAGACCTGTGTTTGCGGGTAATAGCAGGCCAGGCTTTCCAGGGTGAGGCCTGCTGTTTTTGGTGACAGAGACTATAATAATAAAGGCCCGACATAATGCAATAAGTATCTTTTTCCCCTGCTTTATAGCTGGTTAAACAACCGCATCGTGGTATCCGGACCAACTTTCCCCTCCTGCTTCTTTACATTTTTACCAACAAATGCATTTTTTGAGACTCTTACAGTATATAGGAAACCATCGAACACCGGCACCGCCTGTTCGTTTATTACACAACAGGCCACTTTCATATCCAGATCCAATATTTCCAAAAGCGTCTTTCCTGTGTTTATGACAGAATCCACCAGAATGACATTCTTGGTTTCCGGTCTAACAAACTGCTCATGCTTAGGATCGTATGTCTGGAACTTACAGCCCATAGCAAAATACATACCTTCAGCAAAGAAGATTCCGCCTCTCAGCATTGCAACAATCGTTGTATCTTCTGGAGCCAGTCCTGTTATCTGGCTGCCCAGCACCATTCCCAGTTTAATATGGGCTTTAGCCAGCTCCGGCCCCGATATCCCGGAGTCGGATTTGGTTATAGCTATCAGATTATTTATCTCTTCTGTTTTTTCCAATTCAAACAATGATCAAGCCCTCCATGTCTCTTCCTTTTAAGGATCTGCTGACGGTTCCATCCCTCTTTGCAATAAGATATCCTTCATCAGCCTGTTTGAGCATAAAATA
>CALISX010000010.1 GCA_938041725.1 uncultured Lachnoanaerobaculum sp. | reverse complement strand
GAAATGGGAATCACGGGAAGGGCAGAAGCCATATCCCTTAAGTGTACGGGAATGATAAAAACCCCAAGGCCCATGTCTGTATAAAACAGGCCGGAGTCCAGGTTGTGCACGGTTTTTACCACATTCATCCGGGTTTGGAACTTTTTGAACAGGGACTGGTGAAAGTCTGCAGCGCTGGGGTTGGTTTGGGAGCTGAAGGCAATGATGGGGAAGCCATCCAAATCGGAAATCCGCACAGAGTCCATACGGGAAAAGGGGGAGTCCTTGGGGGCCACAATACACAGTCTTTCATTTCCCAAATGCTTGATTTCCAGATCGACGGCCTTATAGGGGGAAATATGGGACACATAGGCGATATCAAAGGTTCCCTCATGCACCCCGTCAATAAGGGGATTCAAATCGGTGGAGGCATACTCTGTATGGATCTGGGGATGGTCCTGGGAAAACTTTTTGGTAAAGCCATTAATCAAAGGCCTGGCGGCTCTTCCTAAAAATCCCACGGAGATGTGGTTTTTAAACTGGTCCGTATATTCATGGATTTTTTCCAGGGCCTGGTTATACACCTCCAGCACCTTGCTGAATTCGTCATAGCATAGCTTTCCGGCCTCGGTCAGCAGCACCTTATGGGTATCCCGCACAAAAAGCTGCACTCCCAAAAATTCCTCCAGGGAGTGAATATGGCGGCTGAGTACCGGCTGGGTTAAAAAAAGCTTTCCA
Source organism: uncultured Lachnoanaerobaculum sp. (assembly GCA_938041725.1). Lineage (GTDB taxonomy): Bacteria > Bacillota > Clostridia > Lachnospirales > Lachnospiraceae > Lachnoanaerobaculum. The sequence goes on along the minus strand of CALISX010000010.1, from coordinate 1,148 downwards.
GCTGCTTTGGAATAATTTAGATAAGTTGCCAATACAATAAATTCTTCAATCTTGGTAATATTCATATATTTTTTATCCTCGTAGATAGGGAAATAGTATCATTTTTCTGTATCATGAAAACACTATAAGTTGAGACAGTATAGCATATTTTTGCAGAAGAAAAAAGAGTCATACTGTGCTGAAGGGAGCTATGCATTTTCCATATAACCATTCCGGGAAAGAGAATTTCATTGTAAAAATCCGATATGCTAGACTAGGGAAAAAGGGGGCTGTACAGTCCATTGGAAAGCAGCATAAGGAGGTTTATTGTGAGCAGATCAGCAGTAATTGTAGGCTATGGCAGGTCCGCCGTAGCAAGAGCATTTAAGGGTTCCCTGGCCAAGGTGCATCCCATTGAGTATTCTGCCCAGGTGCTTCGGGGGGTGATTGAAAAGGTGCCCGGTCTGGACCCGGAAGAGATTGAGGATATTATTATGGGCTGTGCTGTGCAGCATAAAACCACTTCTATGAATATTGCCAAGCTTGTAGCAGTGCGGGCCGGTCTGGATGAAACAGTGGCTGCCTACACCTTGAACCGTTTCTGTTCCTCCGGGCTTCAGGCCATTGCCAATGCCTGTGCCGCCATTGATGCCAACCAGGGGGATGTGGCCGTGGCGGGAGGGGTGGAGGATATGAGCAATACCTTTGAACCCTATCCCGTGGAATATCAGGATGCCTGGCTTTTGGAAAACAAAGAGGGAGCCTATATGACCATGGGCATGACGGCAGAAAATGTGGTAAAGCAGTATGGTGTTGCCAGAGAAGAAATGGACAAAATGGCGGCGGAATCCCATGCAAAGGCAGACCGGGCCAACCGGGAGGGGAAGCTGGCTCCCTCCATTATCCCGGTGGTGATTAAGGATGAGGCAGGAAATACCAAGGTTTTCCAAGTGGATGAGGGCATTCGTCCCGGAACCTCTCTGGAAACCCTGGCAGCCCTGAAACCCTGTTTTATTCCGGAAGAGGAGGGGGGAAGCGTAACGGCGGCCACCTCCTCCCAAACCTCTGATGCTGCTGCCTTTGTGGTTGTGATGGAAGAGGAAAAGGCCAAAGTCCAGGGGATCAAACCCCTGGCCAGGCTTTTGTCCTATGCAGTGGCGGGGGTAGAT
>CALISX010000009.1 GCA_938041725.1 uncultured Lachnoanaerobaculum sp. | reverse complement strand
AATACCCTTTCTGGCCCCAAGTCCTGTGTCAAAGGGGTGTTTTACCTTCTCAAAACGGGTATGGTAATCCGCCAGGGATGCCAAGGCAGGATCCGGATTGCGGCCGGTTAACACCACCTCCAGATTATCCGGACGGTTTTTTAAAAAATCCAGTACCTCTTGACGGTCTGCCATATCCAGATTCCAGGCATCCAAAAGCTCATCCATCACCAGCAGAGCATAGTCCCCTGCTGCCGCTTCTTTGACAAGTTTGTTAAAAAAATCCAGATAATAGCTTTTGACCCTTCTTTTTTCCTCCTCCCTCATGCGAAAGGTAAAGCCAAAGGAATTTTGATTTTCCATAATCCGGATATTGGGAATCCGCCTGAGTGCAGCCAGTTCGCTGGAATCCCCGGATTTTAAAAACTGTCCCATCAGCACCCTTCCCCCGCTGCCGGCCATGCGGACCGCCAGCCCCAGGGCGGCGGTGGTTTTTCCCTTTCCATCCCCCTCATAAATATGCAGTAACCCCTTCATAATCCTCCCTTCTCTGTTTCGGTTTATTATACCGGGAGAGCCGGCCAGCGTAAAGCAGACATTTGTATTGACCCTCCCCTCTTCCCCCTCTATAATCAAAACGGAAGGATGCATAAGGGCAGACTGCCCATGATACAAGGGGGATCAAGATGCGAAAAAAAAATATAACCAATGCAATGACCAAGGACATGGTTGCCCATGCCCTGCTTGCTTTAATGGAGGAGTACCCCTACCAGAAGATTACCATTTCGGATATTGCAAAGAAAGCCGAGGTGGACCGTTCCACCTATTACCGCAACTTTCATTCCAAAGAGGATATTATTGAGTATTTTTTTGATCGAATTTTGCAGGAATTCCTGGATTCTTTTTCAGATTTCAGCAGTATAGATTATACGATTTATTTTTATTCTATTTTTTCCATCTTCTATGCTTATAAAAAGGAGGTGCTGCTGATTTACAAAACCTCCTTGGCCAGCTGTCTTTTGGAGGCTTTGTCCAAACGCTTCCGTTTTTCCCAGTACAGCGAAGAGGCCCCGGTACCCAAGCAGTATGAAATTTCCTATATCATCGGAGGAATCTACAACTGTTTGATGCTGTGGATGGCCCGGGACATGGAGGAAACCCCGGAGCAAATGAGCGAGATCGCCCTGCGCTTTCGCAACGAAGATTCCCTGATGCTTTTAAATCTGCACCACAGTGCATAAAGCCCTCCTGCCAACCCATCCCATTTTTAGCGCCTGCACTGAAAATACAGAGAATCTGACATATTCTCCAGGAAATATCTTGAAAGATACATGCTATATGCTAAAATTATAGATGGAATAGCCGTCATATCTCTAAAATCAGATTATTTTCAGGGGTCAAGGGCGGTCGTTGCCTGGATAACAGGACAATTCCATCCATGGACAGTACATCTCAGGGGTGAAGAGATATTTTGCAATGATTCGCATAAGGAGGTGCAGTCTATGAAAAAATTTGGTTCAGTTTTGGTGTTGTCATTTGTTTTTTCCTGTTTCTTTGCCATTATGGCCATGGCCGGTGCCTGGCAGAAGGACCATGTGGGCTGGTGGTACAGAAATGATAACGGATCCTTTCCTGTGAGGGAATGGGTTTGGCTGGATGGAAACAATGACGGGATTTCCGAGTGCTATTGTTTTGACAACAGAGGATATCTGCTGACCAATACCCGTACCCCGGACGGCTATGATGTAAATGCCGACGGTGCCTGGATTGAAAAGGGCATTGTGCAGACCAGGGGACAGGCACGGCAGGGCAGCGGATTCCGGCAGAATTGGGTTTTCGGCGTCTATCAGGCCAGTGGCCAGGAGGTAAGCGCCCAAATGGAGATCGGCTACTACAGCAGCACCGGTCAGATCTATGTTAACATTGAGGGGGTAGAGGCACGGCATCCGGATCATCACGGTCAATTTAACGGGGTTGTAGCGCGTACCGTAGGGGATACCTACTATGCTGTGGGACAGGAAGGAGATTCCCTCTCCTTTAGCTATGACGGCCAAAGCCAGATCAGGATTTTCAACAGTGTCATTAAAAACAGCGACTCCAGCGCCTTTTTCAACGGATTTGACGCTATATACAATAAAACAGAGGACGGTTTTGAGAGCTAAGAAATCCGGCTCAAAACAGCTAAAACAATGGCTGCAAAAGCCCCGGGAACTCCATGTTCCCGGGGCTTTTGCACCTTTGCGAAGATGCAGGAATCTCCCCTGTTTTTTTCTATGCCTGCAATAACCGCCTGGCAAAATCCTCTCCTGCCGCCCGCATGCGGACA
>CALISX010000008.1 GCA_938041725.1 uncultured Lachnoanaerobaculum sp. | reverse complement strand
ATAGCCGCTCATGCGAGCATGGCGGCTATTCTGGCGCCGTCCGGGGACTTATACACTAGTATAGCATAACGAATCAACTTTAGCACATTACTGTGCTACTAAGATAATAAATTAAAGTGTTGAAATTTTTTAAAACCTATGATAGGATGTGTCTAACGTTTACAGCAAACGGAGAAATTTACAGGCAGGCAGCTGCCGCAGATGGAGGGTACTATGAAAAAAATGATGAACTTAACCAGCACATGTAAAAAAGGAGCAGCTTTGGTTTTGGCAGGGATAATGGCATTTTCACTCAGCGGCTGCGGACAAAGCGCCAATGCCCAAGGAGATTCCCAGAGCCAGACTCAGGGAGATTCCCAGACCCAGCAGGAGAGCAAAGCGGTTTCTGACAGCAAGGCCCTGGAGGGAGTGGAGATTTCAGGAAGATTAAAGGAAATTATAGACCGGGGCTATATTACCATGGCTACGGAGCCTTATTTTGCTCCCTATGAATTTATTGATTCCTCCAAGGAAGGGGATGAAATGTATGTGGGAGCGGATATCAATCTGGGACAATATATTGCAGATGCCTTGGGGGTTGAGTTAAAGGTGGTTCCCCTGGAGTTTAGTGCTGTACTGTCCAGCGTTCCCGACGGGAAATATGATGTGGCCATTTCCGCTCTGGCCTATACTCCGGAGCGGGCTGAGGCCATGGAGCTTTCCAAGGGATACTATTTTTCCGATGACAGCAAGGGCTACAGCCTTTTGATTCGGGAAGAGGACAAGGAGAACATTAAGACCCCGGAGGATTTAAAGGATAAGATTTTGGTGTACCAAAGCGGCTCCCTGCAGGAAGCTCTGTCCAAGGAACAGGTGGATGAATCCGCCTGCAAGGAAATTAAAAGGACATCTTCCTCCAACGATGCCTATTTGATGGTGCAGGAAGGCAAAGCAGATGCAGCTTTGGTTTCCGTAGAGTCTGCTTCTTTGTATGCAGCTGCCAATCCCGGACTGTATGTGATTGAGGATTACCGCTTCACCTCCTCCAAGGAATATGACGGTGCCAGAATCGGAACGCAAAAAGGTGAAACCCAGCTGATGCAAGCCATTAACAACTGTATTGACGAGGTTACAGCTCAGGGGAAGATGGAGGAATGGATGGAATCCAGCCGTGAATATGCCAAATCCCTGGGTATTAAGTAAGGCCTATGTTAGAGAATATTGTAAAAATCTGGGGGAAATATTCCAGTGTGTACCTGCAGGGGCTGGCAGGTACCATTGGATTATCCCTGATCGTGGTGATCTGCGGCACGGTTTTGGGGACGCTGCTGGCTCTTTTGCGGCTCTCCTCCCTAAAATCCGGGCAGTGGTTTGTAAGTGTGTATCTGGAAATTATACGGGGAACCCCGGTGCTGATTCAGATTTATTTTTTCTGGTTGTTTCTGCCCAAGGTTTCCCCCATAAAGCTTTCCGATACAGGCAGTATTGTGGTGGCATTGGTGTGTAATTCTGCGGCCTATATTGCGGAGATTGTCCGTTCTGGTATTCAGGCTGTGGACCCGGGGCAGGGGGAGGCGGCCCTGAGTCTGGGACTGAGCACCTACCACACCATGAGCAAGGTGATTCTGCCCCAGGCCTTGAAAAACATTCTTCCTGCCATGGTGAATGAATTTATTACAGAGATCAAACAGACTTCTTTGGCTTCCATATTTTTTGTGAATGAGCTCACTACTTCCTATAAAACAGTACAGTCCGCCACCTTTTTGTCCATCCCTTCTTTGATGATTTCCGGACTGATTTACTTGGCCCTTACCTTCATACTGACAAGGCTGACAGGGATCTTGGAAAGGAGGATGAAGTCTAATGAGCGATGAGATTATCCGGGTGGAGAATCTATGTAAAAATTATGGAGATTTGAAGGTATTAA
>CALISX010000007.1 GCA_938041725.1 uncultured Lachnoanaerobaculum sp. | reverse complement strand
TAGTTTATTACGAGGGGGGAAAACGATGCAAATTACAGACGTAAGGGTCAGAAGAATTGACAAAGAGGGTAAGATGAAGGCCGTTGTGTCCATTACCATCGACAACGAATTTGTCATTCACGACATCAAAGTGATTGAGGGAGAGAAAGGGCTTTTTATTGCAATGCCCAGCCGGATGGCTGCGGATGGTGAGTACAGGGATATCGCACATCCCATCAATTCCCACACCAGGGAGTTGATTTCGGATACGGTGATCGGCAAGTACGAGAACATGCTTTTGGAAGAAACGGTAAATGCCGAGATGTGATGCTTGTATGACGCCAAGGATTCCCCCCGGGAACATTCCGGGGAAAGAATAAGGTGTTTTTTCGGCCCAGGGGGGATTTTCCTCTTGGGCTGTTTTTGTGTGAAGAAATCAGAGCAATCTTGCTTTTTCCCATTTTTATTCGTATAATATCTGTTTATAGCGAAGCGGTTTGTGAATTAGGGGGGCATTATGAAGGACGACCTTTTTTCAAGAGAAGATATGGAAACTCAAATTGATAAACCAGCGGATTTTACTTCACCGGAAGATTTATACAAGGAGCTGGTTCGCGCCATTTTAAGATACCATCCCTCCGGTGACATTACCATCATTAATAAGGCCTACCAAATTGCCAGTAAGGCCCATAATGGTCAGAAAAGAAAATCCGGAGAAGATTATATCATTCATCCCATCTGTGTGTCCATTATTTTGGCGGAGCTAAAATCAGACAAGGAGAGTATTGCTGCGGGACTGCTCCATGATGTTATAGAGGATACGGCATTTACCTATGAGGAAATCCGGGATATGTTCGGAGAGGAAATTGCCATTTTGGTGGATGGGGTTACAAAGCTTACACAGCTGCCATTAAAGTCTGATAAAGTGGAAACCCAGGCGGAAAATCTCAGAAAACTTTTTTTGGCCATGGCCAAGGATATCCGGGTGATTTTAATTAAACTGGCGGACCGTCTTCACAATATGCGGACCCTGCAGTACCAAAGTCCGGAAAAACAAAAGGAAAAATCCAGGGAAACCCTGGATATTTATTCCCCCATTGCCCAAAGGCTGGGTATTTCCAAGGTCAAAGTCGAGCTGGATGATCTGTCTTTGAAGTACCTGGAGCCGGATAAGTACTATGATCTGGTGGAAAACATTGCCATTAAAAAGGAAGCCAGAGAGTCCTTTATCCGGGAAATTATGAAAAATGTGAAACAACATGTGGAAGAGGGAGGTATCCACTGTGAAGTAAGCGGCAGAGTAAAGCATTATTTTTCCATCTATAAAAAGATGGTCAGCCAGAATAAAACCCTGGATGAAATTTATGACTTATTTGCCATTCGGGTGATTGTGCATACTCCCATGGAGTGCTACGCAGTGCTGGGTGTGATCCATGATTTGTACCTGCCGGTGCCCGGGCGGATGAAGGACTATA
>CALISX010000006.1 GCA_938041725.1 uncultured Lachnoanaerobaculum sp. | reverse complement strand
ACCAATTTCAACACGTTTTTCCCTTGGTAAATCAACGCCTGCTATACGAGCCATTGTGCTGTACTCCTCCTTTTACTATGCAAAAGACTAACCCTGTCTTTGCTTGTGCTTGGGATTCTCACAGATCACTCTGATGGATCCCTTTCTTCTGATAATTTTGCATTTTTCACAAATCGGTTTAACCGAAGATCTGACTTTCACTGTTTCTCTCCTTTCCCCGCACCTACAATAGAAGATGCCCTGCATATTCTACCTTCGTGAACAAACACGCCAAAATAGTATAGCATCAACCCTATTGATATGCAAGATAAATTTAGGCAGACTACTTGTCCCTCCAAATAATCCGGCCCTTTGTCAAATCATAGGGAGATAACTCAATGGTTACCCTGTCTCCGGGCAAAATACGGATATAGTTCATCCGAAGCTTGCCGCTGATATGGGCCAATACCTGATGCCCGTTTTCCAGTTCCACCTGAAACATGGCATTGGGCAATTTTTCCACAACTGTTCCTTCAATCTCAATCATGTCTGATTTCGACATTTACTCCTCCCAGTGCTTTAAATAATATTTAATATCCACATCGATGATCTTTTCCTGGTTTTGCAGTTTGTCTGCCAGGGCTTTGCAATGGCCCAGGAGAGCCAGATGCCTTGGATTCTTTCTCTTGGGCCTTTCCAAAGTCTTCCTTTTTCCATCTGCCAAAACCACCCGGTCATTTAAAACTTCCATAACCATGTATCGTTTTCCTGCATCATGACCTGCCAGAGACAGCACAAGATCCCCCGGCCTATTCATGGAGCAGGGACAGAATTTCCGGATCCCCCTCCGTAATCAGAATGGTATTTTCATAATGGGCTGCCAGGGATCCGTCCTCTGTTACCACTGTCCAGTTATCCTCCAGCCAGACCACCTCCCAGCCCCCTGCGGTGATCATGGGTTCAATGGCCAGGGTCATTCCCGGCGCCAACTTGATTCCCCTTTTCTTCATATCAAAATTGGGAACATCCGGATCCTCATGAAGCTTCGTGCCAATGCCATGGCCCACCAGATCCCGCACAACTCCCAGCCCCCGGCTCTTGGCATAGGCTCCGATATGGCTGCAAATGTCATTTAAATGATTCCCGGCTCTGGCATATTTGATTCCTTCAAAAAAACATTCTTTGGTAATCTCCACCAGCCTTTTGGCCTGGGCACTGCCCTCTCCAATAATATGGGTTCTGGCCGCATCCGACTGATAGCCCTTCCAGATCACACCGGCATCCAGGCTCACCACATCTCCCTCCCGCAAAAGTCTTTCCCTGGAGGGGATGCCGTGAACCACCTCATCATTTACGGAAACACACACCGAGGCAGGATATCCGTTATAGTTTAAAAAGGAGGGAACACATCCAAAGGAACGGATGATCTCGTCCCCCACCTTATTAACTGCATAGGTACTCATGCCTTCATGCAGTGCCTTTTCCAGTTCCAGGTGCACCTTTGCCAAAATAACA
>CALISX010000005.1 GCA_938041725.1 uncultured Lachnoanaerobaculum sp. | reverse complement strand
AATATCCTGTCCCGCCTCAATATAGGGTTCTGCTTCCTTATAAATGCCCGGTTCTCCCGGCCTTCCATAGGGACAGCACTGGAGCTTTTTAAAATTCCCCATAAGTTCCGGATAGGCCCTGCTTTCCACATCCCTTAAGCAAAGGGAATAGGCCGTCAAAAAAGTGGGATGGGCATGCACCACACCTCCTATTTTATTCCCTCCCCGCATCTTGTATGCATTGAAATGCATGGGCAGCTCCGACGTAGGTTTGTAAATACCTCCAATCCACTCCCCCTGGGCATCAATCACAGCAATCTGATTCCATGTATACATCGCCTTGTTCTTTCCTGTGGGCGTGACATAGATCAGTCCATCCTTGGGGGATTTTACAGAGATATTCCCTTCAAAGGCATTTACCATGCCCTTTTCATCCAGCCGTTTCGATACATCCATCACCTCCTGGATGGCATCATAATCCAGTTCTTTTATTTTCATACCCTTCCTCCTGTTTCTAACAAACCGGGTTCATAAACCTTCAGCGCAAATGACCGGGAAGACAGCTCCCGTATCTCCTGCAAATCCTTCACTTCACCCAGGGCATACAACTGGGCCAGCAGATTCCCAACCAATGTGGCCTGGGGCATGCCTGCGTACAGGGGCCTGTGAAGTGCATCCGCCAGCATCTGCATCAAAAGCGTATTCCGGGTTCCTCCATTGATAACAAAAACCTCTGCCCCGGGTATGCCCAGGGTTTCCCAAAATTCCTTTGCATAAAATGCTACTTTGCTTACAATGCTTTCGAAAATACACCGAACAAAATCCCCCTCTGTTTCTAAGAGAGAGCCCCCATTTTCCAAAACTGCTTTTTGTATTTTTTCACATATGTCTCCATCCGCCCGTCCAAAAGCAGGATCCTCCACATCAAATCCCCTTCCTCTAAAGGCTGACTGACGGGCCATATCCATCAAATCCTCATAGGAATACACCCGTCCCCGGGTCTCCAAAACGCTTTTTAACTGGTTCAGCAGCCAAAAGGCTGGAAAATCCCGATACACAATATTGGTCTTTCCAAAGCCTGGGGTATTTTTGAAGCCCTTGGAAAAGGCTTCTTCTCCCATAAAGGGCACATCTCTTTCCACCCCCATGCTCACATTGGTGCCA
>CALISX010000004.1 GCA_938041725.1 uncultured Lachnoanaerobaculum sp. | reverse complement strand
GAAATTTGATCTGATCATTTGCGGAAAGCAGGCCATTGACGGAGATACCGCTCAGGTTGGTCCCCAGATTGCAGAAAGTCTTGATATTCCCCAGATCACCTATGCATTGGATATTCTGGAGCAGGATGGCAAGGTACAGGTAAAGAGAGAGGGTGAAAACGGTTATGATCTTATGGAAACCGACCTTCCGGCGTTGGTTACCGTGGTTAGGCTGCCCTATGAGCCCAGATACCCAACCGTTAAGTCCAGGATGGCAGCTAAAAAGAAAGCCGTTCATGTTTTAACCGAAGAAGACCTGCCCTCCATTGATCAGGCCCGTTGCGGATTTAAGGGTTCTCCCACCAAGGTAAAGAAAACCTATACCCCTGTTCGGGAAAAGAATGGGCTTTTGATAGAGGAACCGGAGGCTGATGTAGCTGCAAAACGGTTGGTGGACGCACTTTTTGATGCAAAGTTAATGTAAGCTAGGGGGACAGAAAAATGGATAATTTAAAGGATTACAAGGATATTTGGGTATTTGTAGAGTCCGAGGAGGGCAAAGCAAAACGTGTTAGCTTTGAGCTTTTAAATGTGGCTGGAACGCTGGCAAAGGAAAAAAACTGCAAGCTGGTGGCTGTTTTGGTGGGCAAGGATTTGGATCCCATTGCTAAGGAGGCCATTGGTTATGGTGCTGACTGCGCCATTGTGGTAGAGGGAGAGGAGTATGGCTTTTACTCCACCGATGCCTTCAGCGATGCCCTGGTAAGGCTGGTGCAAAAATACAAACCGGAAACCTTTATGCTGGGGGCCACCAACAATGGACGGGATTTGGGCCCCAGGGGAGCCTCCAGACTGCAAACCGGTTTGACAGCAGACTGTACAGACATTACCATTGATGAGGACAGCGGCAATATTGTCTGGACCAGACCTACCTTTGGCGGCAACCTGATGGCCAATATTCTTTGTCCCGATCATCGTCCTCAGATGGGTACGGTAAGACAGGGTGTATTTAAAAAGCTTCCCTTTGACGAAAGCCGCCAGGGTGAGATTATCAAAGAAGATATTCACTTCCCCAAGGAGAAGATCCGCACCAGATTGGTGGAAAGAGTGGAAGAGCTGGCAGCAGAGGTGAATTTTGATGATGCAGAGATCATTGTTTCCGGCGGAAGAGGCGTAGGCTCCCAGGAGAACTTTGCCCTGCTTCGTGATCTGGCCAGTGCTTTGGGCGGCTGTGTAGGCTGCAGCAGGGCTGTGGTGGATGCAGGCTGGATGCCTCAGGTGTATCAGGTGGGACAGTCTGGAAAGACTGTGGCTCCTAAGATTTACTTTGCCATTGGTATCTCCGGTGCCATTCAGCATGTGGCTGGAAT
>CALISX010000003.1 GCA_938041725.1 uncultured Lachnoanaerobaculum sp. | reverse complement strand
CCATCACCACATCCTGATAGGCACTGGCCCCTCCCTTCCAGGATTCTCCCAGGGCAGCCACATTGGCGTCATTTCCCACCATAACGGGAACCCCATGCAAAAGATCCGAAAGAATTCTGGCCGGATATACCTCCCGCCAGCCCAGGTTCACACATACCCCGATATATCCTCCGGGAAGCACGGGACCAGGCACACCCATGCCCACCCCCATACAGTTGTCCAGGGTATAGCCCCCCTCTGCCAAAGTGACAATAATGTCCACGGAGATTTTTTCAAGCAGCCCCTTGGGATCCCGTAAAGGCTCCGTGGGCATCTCCCATTTTTTTAAAAGCTCTCCCTCAGCAGTAAAAATCCCCATTTTCACTGCAGTACCGCCAATATCCACACCTACGCATATCTGTTCCATTTGTACCTCTTATTCTGCTTTCGGAACTACCGCAGGGTAATCCCCCGGAACTCCGTTTCTCCCAGCACCACAAAATGGTTAATCCAATCGCTTTTGCGGATTTTCAAAATTTTCAAATCCAAATCCCCGTTAAACTTTTCCACCCCTGCAGCACTGTAAATCACCGCCTTGGTTCTATTATAAAGATAGATAAAATCCTTCTCCATATCCAGAGTTTCAAACTCCGTGGTAAAGGCCTTTTTCCACAGCTCCTTCCCCTTCACATCATAGTAGTGCAAAAGATGTCCCTGTCCTCCGTCCTTTACCACCACTGCCACATTTTTATCCGTGTAGGCAATGGCCTCAATCTCCCCCTCATACTGCACCGTGGCCTTTTGGGCAGGGGAGGTGATGTTTTTCGAGGAATAAAAACTCAAACCGGAGGTGGAGACCACCATGGAATGGATGGAATCCATATAGTGGACCCGGCAAATCAGGGAATCCCCTCTGGCATTGGGATCATCAAAGCCCCCGGCCAGCCGGCCCGGAAGATTCTGCCCCACCTCAGAGAAATCATAAAATACGATCCTTCCCTTCAGCTTTCCCCCGGCAATCACCTGAAAGCCCACCAGCAGTCCCGTACCGCTGGGATTCAGAGAAATATCCACAGGAAAACCCTTGCCGGAGAGCTTTGTCTTGATGGACACATCCAGATCCTTCCCGTCCCGGTCATAAAATTGAATATAGGTGGAAAGCCTGTCCTCGGTGAGAACCACCACCACCCCGTTTTTTGCCACCACCGCCTTGATAATCGGAAGGTTGGTGTCAATTTCCCCGGTTTTTCCCTCCCTTTCAAACAGCTCAATCTTGCTGCCGGAGGCATCATACACCAGACAAAAATTCCCGTTTTTATAGGTTCTGGGATTTTTCATTTCATGGCTTTCAATCCACACATCCTGGCCCGAGGTTTTGTACCAGGACACCCCGTCCCGGGAAATTTTTAAAAATCCCCCGGCAAAGTCCTCATAGCTTTCCAGGCTGCCCATATTCAGCTCCCGGATCCAGTTGAGCTTATAGCTGCCGTACCGCATATAGTGGTTCAGCAGGGCAAAGAAGAAAAACACCATGATACCCACAGCAAGGGCAAAAAGAAGGACTGCCCAAAGCCCCCTTCTCTGCCTGAGGAAGCCCGCCAGTCCCTGGGGAGCAGGGGGTCCTTCTTTTTCCTTGATGGATTCGGCCTGAATCATCCTTTCCCTTAATTCTCTTTTCCTCTGCTCCTTTTGATCAATCTCTGACATTGCCATCCTTTATTCCTGCACCGGATTTTCCAGCAGGCCAATGGCCTCTGTAAGATTGGAAGCCTCCCCGGAGGCAAACAAAGCCTCCAGCTTCTCCAGCTTTCCAAAGTATAATAATCCTTCCCCAGATAAGCCTCATAGTTATCGGACATGGAAAGATTTAATTCCTTTTTTCTTCCCCGCACCATTGCCAGGCTCTCCCGGACAGCATTCAGCTCTCCCTCCAGTGTTTCCATCTTTTCTCTGGCGCTTTCTGTAATCTCCTGGGAAATCACCTTTCCCGCACCGGTTTCAAAATTGGCCAGGGCCTCCTTTTTCTTTTCCGTGGTGTCGGAAAATTCCTCCTCCAGCCTGGCAATCTCTGCATCAAAGTCCTGGAGGGCATACTGCGCTTCATTGGAATCATTGCGGATATCCCGGACAATCAAGGCCATTCTTTTTTTGTTGGCTGCAATCTCATCCCTTTGATTGCGCACCTTCAATAAAATCTCCCGATGTCTGGCCTTGGTAAAATTCCCCACCAGCACATAGAGACCCCCAAACAAAAGCACTGCCACCAGATAGATCCCGATAAGATACCAGGAGCGGTGCCCGGGAATCAGCTTGTACACCACCCCGGGAATCAGGCCAAAGCAAAGCACCACTGCAGCCAAAAGCTTCACCACATCAAAAAAACGGTGGGGGAAATACAGGGCATAAAATAAAGAAGAATTACAGTATCCCGGCGTCCCCGCCTCCCGGAACTGCTTGCGGATCGTCTGGCGGATCTCTGTATTTTTTTTCCGCAGTTCCCTGGTCTCCTCCTCAATCCTTCCCTTGACCCCCTGGCTTTTGGCCTTCTCCTTTTTGGATCTGGCCTTTTTCAGCGCTCCATTGATACGGTGGAGTTCCTTGTCATAGGTATCCCCGATCTCCTTTTGCCTTTGCTTTATGGTAATGGCAATACGGTTCTGGGTATTCTTGGTTTCCGCATCGATATTGTCGGAAATCCGCTCCTCCTCCTGCAAAAGCTCGGCCTCTTTGGTTTTTAAAGACTGGGATTCCTCCAGCGCTGCCTTGGCTCCTGCAAAAAAGCTTCCATAATCGGTAATGGGTTCTGCCATCTTCCCTCCTTCCCGGCCTACTCCTCAATTACCTGAAGTTCCAGATAATCAAAATCAATCTCTTCTATAAAATTATCCCGGGAAAAACGGACCTTGGAGCGGCGCTGAAAATCCCGGATGTTATTTTCCAGCCAAATGGGCTCCGGCAAGTCAAAATCATGGCAAATCTCCCGCACCCCCTCCATTACCATGGCAGTACGGGATTTGGAATAATCAGCACACTCCGCCACATAATCCCTTACAAGCTTTCCCTCCGAAAAAATCCTGCCCCAAAGCCGAAACATCCTGCCTCCTAGCCCAGCCGCTTCAAAAGGGTTTCCCGCAGTTCCTCAAACCCGGGTTTTCCCAAAAGGGCAAACATGTTTTTCTTGTAGCTTTCCACTCCCGGCTGGTCAAAGGGATTTACCCCCAGCACATAGCTGCTGACGCCGCAGGCAAACTCAAAGAAATAAAACAGCTCTCCCAGGGCAAAGGGGGTCTGGCCGGGTATGGTAATCATAAGATTGGGCACGCCTCCGTCGGTATGAGCCAGCACCGTCCCCCGCATGGCTGCCGAATTTACAAAGGCCACATCCCTTCCCGCCAGGTAATTCATGCCGTCGGTATCCTTTTCTTCCTTTTCCAAAAGAATGGAAGCACCGGGATCCTCAATATGTAGCACCGTTTCCAATAAAATGCGGGAACCGTCCTGGATAAACTGCCCCATGGAGTGAAGATCCGTGGTAAAGTCCACAGACGCCGGGAACAGCCCCCTTTGGTCCTTCCCCTCGCTTTCTCCAAACAGCTGCTTCCACCACTCTGCCACATAGTGAACACCAGGCTCATAGTTGGCCAGCACCTCCACCTGCTTTCCCTTTAAATACAAGATATTCCGAAGAGCCGCGTACAAAAGGGCAGGATTGGTTTCATACTGTTCCTCCAGCACCCGGCTGCGCATATGGGCCGCTCCCTCCATCAGGGCGCCGATGTCAATCCCTGCCGCT
>CALISX010000002.1 GCA_938041725.1 uncultured Lachnoanaerobaculum sp. | reverse complement strand
GTCACTTCGCTGCAAAGCAGCTCCCGTGCCGCTGACAGGTATTCGCAATCCAGGCTATCGCCCTGGGGCTCTACCCTGTTGTCCTGCCCGGCGGAACTGTAAATCCAGTTCCAAACAATCCAGATAAGCCACAATCATCTCCCCTCTTTGGAGGATACGGTATGTTTTATCAATTTCTTCATACCGGATGCTTTTCCTTCCTCCTGTTTTCATCCGATCCCAAAAAAACTTCAAATCCCGATAGGGAAGATAGTAAAGCTCTTCCAAGGCGGTAAAATACAGAATCAAAAACGCAATCCCCTTTTGGTTTTCAAAGGAAGCCATAAAATCCATTTGATGGGGATGCACATTGGCCAGGGAAAATACGGAGCCGGCACATTCTTTTGCATCAAAGCATACAGGATAGCCCTGCACCGCACCAATATAGTCCACTGTGCTTTTTTGATTAAAATAGGCCAGAGTTATCTGCCGGCTTGCCGGATCCATGCGGATAGGGGTGATGGGGGTAGGAATTTTTTGAATCAGCGCCAGTCCCTTTTCCTTATATTTTTCATTGGAAAAATTAATTAATTCCTCCAATGCAGAGCCTCTAAGCCCTCTGGTATGCCAGGTTCCCATAATCTGTTTTCACCACCCTTTGAAATTTTTTATCCGGCAGACAAACAAACTGCTGCCCCTGTACCAAAGAAAAACTTTCCTGATCCCCTTCCTCCAGGGGAAAGTCCCCGGGATAGGTCAGACGAAAACAATGCAGCAGCTGGCTTTTTACATGAAAAGTCTCTCTGGCCCACCGGTTTATCTTTGCATTGCCGTATTTGCCGTCTCCCACAATGGGGAATCCCAGAAAGGAAAGATGGGCACGGATCTGATGGGATTTTCCCGTAATCAGCTCCACCTGCACCACTGTATTTTTTCCGTCAGAAAACAGAGGGAAATAATTAGTGCGAATCTCTTCTCCCCCTGGAAATGCCTTATGTTCCACCCGAACCCGGTTTCTCTGTTCATCCTTTTTCAGCCAGGCAGCAGTTTCCAGCTTCTTTTCCATAACCCCTGCCGCAATGGCCAGATATTCCTTTTTTATCCCCCGTTCCCGAATCAAAGCCCCGTTCATACGGAGGCCCGGCAGGGTTTTTCCGCAAACCAAAAGCCCGGAGGTATTCCGATCCAGCCGGTTGCAAATGGAGGGTTTAAAAATCTCCCCCTGGAAGCTTCCCTTTGCTGTCAGGGAAGAAAGATAGGATAAAAGCCAGTCATTCACACTCACGTCCCCGGCAGACGCCTTTTGAGACAGAACCCCGGAGGGCTTATTTATAATTAATGTATGAGGATCCTCGTATACAATGGCAATCCCCAGATCTATGGGGTTTGTCGGGATCCTTTCAGAGGAAGAAGGTGCGCCAAAGCGCTCCAGCGTTTCAAAGGATAACCAAAGCTGGATCCTGTCTCCTTCCCCGGGCCTTTCCTCCCCTGCTGCTTTTTTTTCATTTAAAGTAATATTTTTTTTCGAAGCATTTTATGTACAAAGCCCTTGGGAGCCTGGGGCAAAAGCTTTCCCAGGATCCGGTCCAGCCTCTGTCCTGCTTCATTTTTTGATACAATTATTTCCTTCATTTACATACTGAGACTTTTTAAAATCTGTACAATCTCTCCTTCCCAGTTCTCCCCGGATAAGGAGCTATCCCTTTTTGCCTCCTTCACTGCCTTTAAAAATTCCGGGAAGCTTTCATAAACCAGCGCCCCTGCCAAAAGGCCGCTGCAGCTCAGACGCTCCACCAAAAAATCCCCGGTTTTTGAAGGGGAGGTCTTAGTCTTGGAAAGATAGCCGTAGATTCTGTCTCCCAAAATCACCACACAGTCCAGGGGCATCAGATCCTTTCCATTGGTTAAAATCAAATCATATAATCTGGCGCAGTCAAAGGCTTCCTGCTCCAGCTGCTTCTGCCAGGCCGTATCCATGGAATCAAAGGGAAGGGATACCAGCAGAGGAGCCAGACGGTTGGCCATGGGAAGCACCAAAAGAATGGCAGACACCAGGCAAAGGGTGGAAGCATCTCCCGAAAGCCTCCTGCTTAACAAAGAAAGCCCCCCAATCACACATAAAAAACAAGCTACAAAAATCCCTCCCCGGATTTTCAACGCCCTGCGGTAGCCATAGCTGCCTTTTTTGATTCCCATACTTCCTCCTACACCCACCGCCAGCCTGGATAATACTTATTTTTGCAGCGGGTGCCCTCCTGCTTGGTAAAGCCCAGGGGATACTCCCCCACACATAAAAGCCGAAGCCCCTTATACCCCTCCTCTCCTTCTATGGTTTCTCCCTTTAGATAGCGAACCACCCTGGGATCCCGGTCCTCAAGGCAAAGGGGGTGCTCCCACTCCTCTTTTTTTAAATACATGGCCAAAGCCTGGAAGGGTTCAAAGCGGTTTTTTCGAATCTCCCCCAGCAGCAGCCCGGTGCGAAGGTAATGGATCCCGGAAAAAAGGCTTCCCTCCTCCGGCAGATAATAAATATAATCCCTTTGGCGAAGGAAGCGTTTGAGATCCCAGTCTTTTTTTGTATGGGCCAAAAAGTCCTCCAGTTCACCGGGAAGCCGGGCGAGATTTCCAGACCTTTTGGGTAAAAGGCCGCCGGCTGCTTCCCCCCGCCTTTTTAACCGGGAAACAAAATGTCCCTCCCCCCTTAATCTGTGGGGCAAAAGACGAATGGCACCGGGCAGCAAAGAAGAGGGGGCAAAGCCAAAGGCAGCCTCAATGGGATCCACATAAAAATCCGGATGCTTTTCCAGGAAATCCAAAAGCACCTCCTCATCCTCCTTAACCGAATAGGTGCAGGTGGAGTATACCATGGTGCCTCTGGGGGCAAGCATT
>CALISX010000001.1 GCA_938041725.1 uncultured Lachnoanaerobaculum sp. | reverse complement strand
TGCCTTGCGTAAGCTGGAAAGTGCGGGGATTATGGAAAGCAGATGTATGTACCGAATATTTTAAAATCCGGCAAGGCATCTGAGGCAAAACCTTTTAAGCGTAATCCGGCTTTATTGCCTTTGGATCATGCTACAAGAAGTATTAAATTGGCAACTCTTTTCATTGATTTGACTGAAGATGAGGAATTTGCCATCCGTTATCACGATGGCTTATATGAGACTGCTAATTATGCTGTGAAAGGTAATGAAACACCATTGTATTTGATTTTGCATTATGCGGACTTATGGTCATCCAGGGTAACGGAAGGTAGTACAGATAAAGAAAGTGAGGAATAGAAAATGGCACAAATGATATTAATTATGGGTGAGAGTGGAACAGGAAAATCCACATCTCTTCGAAATTGTGATCCTGCGAATACAGCAGTAGTTAATCCAGTAGCAAAGCCCCTGCCCTTTAAAGCCTCTGTGAAATTTTCCATGTTGAACGGAGAAACTGACTCAAGAGAAATTTGCAGATGGATGAAAAGTCAGGCAGCTGCCGGCAAGAAGTTGATTGTGGTGGATGATTTCCAGTATATTCTGGCCGTCCCTTATATGAACCGTATCAAAGAAACCGGATGGGATAAATACAACGACTTCGGGGCAAATTATTTTGAAATTATTCGGGTTTGCGAGGAACTTCCCGAGGATGTTGTGGTTGCGTATATGACGCATTCGGAAACCTTAGATACAGGTTTAACTACTGTAAAGTTAATTGGAAAGCTCCTTCGGGAAAAAATTACAATTGAGGGCTTGTTTACAGTGGTTCTTAGAACCGGTGTAAATGAAGGAAAATACTATTTCTTTACGCAAAACAGTGGTAAGGATACTGTGAAATCCCCCATGGGTATGTTCCCAGCCTATGCTATTGATAATGATTTAAATTATGTTGTGGATAAAATTCGCAATTTCTATGAAATTGGAGAATATAAGTCTGATGCAGAGATTGCTCAGGCAGACAAGGCGGTTTCTGCGGATCTGGAGAAGCCTGAGAGAAAATCCAGAACGAGGAAAACCAGCAAAACCCATGATGAGGTGGTAGCAGAGAATAAGCAAAAAATAGATGAATACCAGACCCAGGTGGATGAGGCCGTTGAGGCAGCAGCCGATGGTCGGGAAGCTATTCCTTTCGATGAAGCAGCGGAGGCAATAGACACTGTACCGGCTCCAGAGCTGGAAACTCCTCCTAGGCGTACCAGGAAGGAAAGACAGGCGGAAAACAGGGAAGAAGTGGAAGCTGCACCCTCTGAAGTGATGAATGCTCCCGCTGAAGAGGAACCTGCAGTTAGAACAAGAAGAAAAAGGAGATTGTAATCATGGCAGTAGATTTTAGTAAGTTTGATAAGGCGATGGATGCAAATCTTCAGAATGACATTAAGAATGCCAAAGAATATACGGATGTTCCGGATGGGGATTACATTGTAGGTATTGACAAAATGGAGATCAAAGAAACAAAGGACGGGAAAAAGCTGATGTTTGCTGTCCAGATGAACATCAAGGAAAACAGTGATGGCTCTTCGTCCAAAATGAAGGGCAGGAAAATTTTCTTTAACCGTGTGATTTTTGGGAACCAGAATAAGGAAACCT